>DASYUP010000361.1:0-4197 GCA_036001185.1 Thermoanaerobaculia bacterium | reverse complement strand
CGAGGTGGAGCGGGTGCACGGCATCCGGGTGGTCGACGCCGGCCGCCGGCGCCTGCCGCTGCAGAAGAAGGTGGGCGCCGGCATGACCCCAGCCGAGTTCGAGGCCAAGGCTGCCGCTGGCCAGCTCGGCCACATCGGGCTGCGCGAGTCGGTGGCCCTCGTCGGCCGCGCCCTCGACCTCCAGCTCGACGACGTCACGCAGACGGTCGAGCCAGTGATCGCCAGCGAGGAGCGCCGCACCCCCCACCTGGTGATCCCGGCGGGCAGCGTAGCCGGTATCCGCAACCGCGGGTTCGGCCGCCGTGCCGGCAACGTCCTCGTCGAGCTCGACCTGCAGATGTACGTCGGCGCGGTCGACCCGCGCGACGAGATCTTCCTCGCCGGCGACCCGCCGCTGCACCTGCTGTTCGAGGGCGGCATCTTCGGCGATTCGGCGACGGCGGCGATCCTCGTCAACTCGGTACGCCAGGTGGCGGAGGCCTCGCCGGGGTTGAAGACGATCCTCGACGTGCCGCCGGCGCGGCTGGCGCGTTAGGGATGCTCTGCATCCGTAGGGCTCCTACAGCCTGCTGTAGGCCTATTTCGGACCTCCGTGCGAGAATCTCGCCTTCCGCGGACGTCTAAGCCTTCAGACCATGTCCGAACCGGCTGGTGCCCACCGCGGCAGCGAGCTGCTCGCCGCCCTGCAGGATCCCGAGCACTTCCGCGTGCTGGTGGAGGACGTGCAGCTGGTGGCCGTCTTCGTCGATCCCCAGGGGCGGGTGGCGCACTGCAACCCCTACCTGCTGCGCCTCACCGGCTGGGAGCGCGACGAGGTGCTCGGCGAGGACTGGTTCGACCGCTTCCTGCCGGCCCACGAGCGCGAGTACCTCCGCCGCGGCTTCCTCGCCCGGGTCAGCGACGGCACCATCCCGCCGGTGGCGGTCAGTCACATCGTCACCCGCCTCGGCGAACGCCGGCTGCTGCGCTGGAGCAACACGGTGCTGCGCGGCACCCGCGGCGAGATGCTGGGCTCCGCGAGCATCGGCGAAGACGTCACCGATCGGGCGCGCACCGAAGAGGCGCTGTCGGTGCAGAGCGCCTACTATCGCCAGCTCTTCGAATCATCCCCGGTAGGCATCGCGCTGATCGACAACGTCGACCGCGTGGTGGACGCCAACCCCGGCTTCACCCGCCTCTTCGGCTGGACCGCCGAGGAGGCGCGCGGCCGCTTCATCGGCGACCTCATCATCCCCGACGAGCTCACCGAGGAAGCCTCCGGCCTGACCCGCGCGGTGCTCGGCGGCAGCAACGTCAGCAGCGAGACGCAGCGCCGCCACCGCGACGGCACGCTGGTCGACGTGGCGGTGCTCGGCTGCCCGGTGCAGCTCGACGACCGGCAGCTGGGCGTCTTCGCCCTCTATCTCGACATCGTCGAGCGACGCCGCGCCGAGGAGGCGCTGCGGCGCAGCGAAGAGCGCTACGCACTGGCCGCGCGCGGCGCCAACGACGGCCTCTGGGACTGGGACCTCGAGCGCGACGAGATCTACTTCTCGGCGCGCTGGGCGGCCATGCTGGGCTACGACGAGCGGGAGATCGCCAACGACCCGCAGGAGTGGTTCTCGCGCGTCCACCCTGGCGACCGCTCGCGGCTGCAGCGCGAGATCACCGAACATGTCGAGGGGCGGTCGCCGCACTTCCAGTGTGAATACCGCCTGCGGCATCGCAACAGCTCGTTCCGCTGGATGCTTTCCCGCGGCCTGGCGGTGCGTCGCGGCGACCGCGCCTACCGCATGGCCGGCTCGCAAACCGACATCAGCGACCGCAAGCAGGCCGAGAGCCAGCTGCTGCACGAGGCGTTGCACGACGCCCTCACCGGCCTGCCCAACCGCGCCCTTTTCACCAACCGGCTGGAGATGGCGTTGCAGCGGGCGCGCCGCGACCCGCAAACCCGCTTCGCCGTGCTCTTCCTCGACCTCGACCGCTTCAAGGTGATCAACGACAGCCTCGGTCACCCCATCGGCGACGAGCTGCTGGTGGCGCTGGGCGACCGGCTGCGCGCCGCCGTGCGGGTGATCGACACCGTGGCCCGCCTCGGCGGCGACGAGTTCGGCTTCCTCCTCGAGGGGCTGATGGACGTGCGCCATGCCATTCGCAACGCCGAGCGGGTGCTGGAGGAGCTCGCCCGCCCCTTCCACCTGCCGGGACACGAGGTGTTCACCTCCGGCAGCATCGGCATCGCCGTCGGCGACGGCAACTGCCAGGGGTCCGAGCAGATCCTGCGCGACGCCGACATCGCCATGTACCGTGCCAAGGCGCAGGGTCGCTCCGGTTACGCGGTGTTCGACCAGGAGATGCATCGCCAGGCGGTGGCGGCGATGCAGCTGGAGAACGACCTGCGCCGGGCCCTCGAGCGTCACGAGCTCGAGCTGCACTACCAGCCGGTCGCCGCCGTCGCCGACGGGCGCCTCTGCGGCTTCGAGGCGCTGGTGCGCTGGCACCACCCGGAGCGCGGGCTGCTCGCCCCGGGAGAGTTCATCCCCGCCGCCGAGGAGACCGGGCTGATCGTGCCGCTCGGCGCCTGGGTCCTGGAGGCCGCCTGCCGCCAGCTCGCCGCCTGGGAGCCGGCACTGCCCCCACACTCGGACCTGGCGGTGAGCGTCAACCTGTCGGCACGGCAGCTGACGCACCCGGAGCTCGTGACGCAGATACGGCGCACGCTCGACGCCACCGGCGCCAACCCCCGGCGGCTCAAGCTGGAGATCACCGAGAGCGTGCTGATGGCGGACGCGCCGGCGACCCACGACCTGCTGCAGCAGCTGCGCGCCGACCTCGGGTTGGGGGTGATGATCGACGACTTCGGCACCGGCTACTCGTCGCTCGCCTACCTTCACCAGTTCCCCATCGAGACGCTGAAGATCGACCGCTCCTTCGTCAGCCGGCTGGGCGACGGGGATGAGGAGATCGTGCGGGCCATCGTCACCCTCGGCAAGGGCCTCGGCATGTGGGTGCTCGGCGAGGGGGTGGAGACTCCCGCCCAGCTCAGTGCCCTGGCCCGGCTGGGTTGCGACCTCGCCCAGGGCAACCTGCTCTCGCCCCCCCTCCCCGCCGCCGACGCCGAGGCGGTGGTGCGCCAAGGCCGTTTCGGCCCCTGGTGAGCTCGAGCCGGGCGCCGCCGCTTCCAGCGGCACCGCTCTTGCTCCACTCTTCCGCCGCGGCCCTTGCCGCCCCGACGAAGAAGGAGCCTCGATGCGCCACCAACAGGACAAGCCCAAGGTCCAAGACCGCGCCGGCGGCCTCCTCGCCGGTGCGGCCATCGGCACCGCCGTCGGCGGCCCCGTCGGCGGCATCATCGGCGGGACAATCGGCGCGGTCGGCGGCGGCCTCGCCGGCAAGGGTGTGGCCGGGAAGGTCGACCCGACGGTCGAGGACAGCTACTGGCGGGGCAACTACCGGACGCGTTCGTACGTCGGCGCCGGCGAGACCTACGAGATCTACCAGCCGGCCTACCGCTACGGCTGGGAGTCGCGGATGAAGAACCCGGGACGCCGCTGGGACGAGGTCGAGAGCGACCTCGGTCGTAAGTGGGCAGACGTGCGTGGCACCTCCAGCCTGCAGTGGGACCGGGCCAAGCTGGCCACCAAAGACGCCTGGCACCGCGTCGAGAAGGCCCTGCCCGGGGACTTCGACAACGACGGCTACTGACGCGCGCCCGGGTGCCGGCGCCGTGACGCGGCCCCGGCAGCCAGGCCGCCACCCCGCGCCACGCTATGATCGCGGGCTACCCCGGGGCACCCCCCGGGCGATTCCCCAGCCCAGCGAGGCCGCGTGGACAGCATCCGCAACTTCTGCATCATCGCCCACATCGACCACGGCAAGTCGACGCTCGCCGACCGCCTCATCCAGCGCTGCGGGGCGGTGGAGAACCGCGACTTCCGCGACCAGATCCTCGACTCGATGGACATCGAGCGCGAGCGCGGCATCACCATCAAGAGCAACACCATCAGCCTCGCCTACACCGCCCGCGACGGCCAGACCTACGAGCTCAACCTCATCGACACGCCGGGCCATGTCGACTTCTCGCACGAGGTGCGCCGCTCGCTGATGTCCTGCGAGGGCGCCCTGCTGCTGGTCGACGCCTCGCAGGGGGTGGAGGCGAAGACGATGGCCAACCTCTACCTCGCCCTCGAGTACGACCTCGCGGTGATCCCGGTGATC
>DASYUP010000360.1:0-3585 GCA_036001185.1 Thermoanaerobaculia bacterium | reverse complement strand
CGTGGAGGTGACGCTGCGGCTGGTGGCGCAGTGGGGAGGCACGATCGCCCGGCGAGCCGACGGCTTCGAGGTCACCCCGGGGCTGCAACCGCAGGCCCAGGTCGAGGTCGAGGGGGACTACTCGGCCGCCGCTTACCCGGCGGCGGCTGCTGCCCTCACCGGTGGCGAGGTGACGCTGCTCGGGCTCGATCGCGACTCGGCGCAGGGCGACCGCGGCTTCCTCGACCTGCTGGCGGCGATGGGGGCGAAGGTGCAATGGGTGGGGGACGCGCTGCACGTCCGCGGCGACGGCCGCCTCGTCGCCCTCGATGCCGACCTCGCCGGCATGCCGGACCAGGTCCCCACCCTCGCCGCCCTGGCCCCCTTCGCCCACGGCACGACGCGCATCCGCAACGTGCCCCACCTGCGCATCAAGGAGAGCGACCGGCTGGCGGCGATGGCGGGCGAGCTGCGCCGGCTCGGCGTGCCGGTCGAGGAGCTGCCGGATGGGCTGGTGATTCCCGGCGTGTGGGCGGCGACGTCCCCGCCGGCTGGGCCGACCGAGGTGTACGCCCACGGCGACCACCGCATCGCCATGAGCCTGGCGCTGGTGGGCCTGCGCCGGCCCGGCGTGCTGGTGGCGCAGCCGGAGGTGGTGGGCAAGTCGTACCCGGGCTTCTGGTCCGACCTCGCGTCGCTGCAGGAGGGAGGGCGGTGAGCCCAGCCTCGTCGGGCATCCGGCCGGCGGGCAAGCTGTTGCACCCGGCGCTGCTGGCCCCGCAGGGGGCGCCGCTCGCCAAGGCGCCGCTCGGCGACCGCCAGCGGGTGGCGGTGCTGCTGCAGAGCGCGGCGCTGCTATCGCACCTCCGGCGCGCCGGCTGGCGCCTGGCCGGCGACCTCGCCGCCGGCTGGGTGCGCGACGGCGAGCTGCTGTGCGGCGTCGCGGTGCGTCCTGGTGCCGCCCGCGAGTGGGGCTCGCCGCTGCGCGCGCTGCTCTCGTCGCTGTTCGCCGCCGGCGGCGAGGTGGGTCGCGGCGGTGGCCGCAAGGCGGCGCGCGAGCTGCAGGAGCTGTGGGGGTCCGAGATGGTGCCGCTGCACCCCGACCACGCCGTGGCCGAGGTGCTCGCCGCGGCACCGTTCCTGTGGGAGGCCCGCTTTGCCCAGGCGCGTCAGGCGCTCGCTGCCGGCTGGGAGCGCGGCGATTCCGTGGCGCCCTGGCTTGCTGGCCCCGAGGCCGTGAGGCGGCGGCTGCTGGCGCGGGCTCGCACGCTCACCCAGCTCGAGCAGTTGCTCGCCGACGCCGGCGCGCGGCAGCTGTGGGAGGAGGAGAGCGGGGCGGATCGCGGCGTGACCGCCGTCGTGCCGGTGCGACGGCGTGACGCAGCTCCCGCCTCGCCGCTCTCGCGCTCGGCGGCGGTGGGGGACTCTGCGGCGGCGCCCGCCTGGAAGCTGGCGCTGCGTGCCGGCGAGAACGCCATGGCCCGCGGTGAAGTGGCAGCGGTGGAGGAAGCCCTGGCCGCCGCCCGCGATGCCCTCAGCGACCCGCGCACCGCCTGGCGCTGGTACCGGCTGCAGGCGTTGCGCGCCGCCGCGCTGGGAGGCAACGACGAGGCGCTCGCCGCGTCGCTCGAGGCGCTGCGGCGCGGCCGGCGCGTGCTCGGCCGCGGCGAGGCGGCGCAGCTGTGGGACGACGTCGCCGCCGCTCGCCTCGCCGGTGGCGACCTCGCCGGCGCCGAGCGCGCCGCCGCCCACGCCGTGCTGCTGCTGCGCTCGGCCGCCGGCAGCGCCGGCCGCCGCGCCCTGCGGCGGCTGGTGGAGGCGCGGCTGCGCCGCGGCCGGCTGGTGGGCGTGCCCGAGGCCCTCGCGCAGGCGCGGGCGGGCGAGCGGCAGGCCGCCGGCGCGCGCTCGCCGGGCGACGCCCCGCTGCGCGCCCGGCTGGAGCTGGTGCGCGGCCGCCCTGGCGCCGCGCTGCAGGTGTGCGAGAGCGCCCTCGCCGAGGCGTTCGCCGCGCCGGTGCGCGGCGCCCTGGCCGTCCTCGCCGCGCGCGCCCTCGGCTGGCTCGGCCGCGGCGAGGAGGCACGGCGGCTGCTCACCTGGCCGGAGGCGGCGCCGGCGAAGGTGCTCGAGGCCGAGGAGTTGCCAGCCCTGTGGGCGCACGCCGGCGAGCGCGAGCGTGCCGTCGCCGCCGCCGACGGCCCCTTCAGCCCGCTGTGGGAGGCGGTGCTCGCCGGCTCGCATCCCGCCCGCGGCCGCTGGTCGGAGCTCGAGACGCTCGAGCCGTATCGCGCCGCCCGTTTGATCTTCGACTGCGAGCGGGTGACGCCCGGCCTGGTGCCGGTACCCTGGGTGCGGCGCGCCATCGCCACCCTGCGCCGTATCGCCGCCGACGAGCTGGCGGCGCAGCTCGAGGGACGGCTCACCGGCCCCTGGGAGGCCCTCTACGCGCACCTCGCCGAGAACACCGGCGAGGGCGGCGCACACGATCGCGACGGTCTCCATCGCCTCTTCGCCGCCGCCGGCGGCGAAGGCGTCTGGCTGGCGGTGCGCACCGCCGCCGGCGAGCAGGTGCTGCTGTCCGGCCCCGGCGGCGAGGAAGAGCTGGTGGCGCCGCTAGGCGACGGCCACCTGGTACTGCGCGCGCCGCGCCTCGACCCGGTGCTCAAGACCTTCTTCCGCCTGCTGCTGCGGCAGCTGCCGGCGGTGTGCGCCGCCGCCGCCGGGCAGCCGGTCCCCGGCATCGTCGGCGAGAGCCCGGCCCTGCTCGCCGCCCTCGCCCGCCTGCCGCGCCTGGCGCAAGGAGAGGTGCCGATCATCGTCCTTGGCGAGTCGGGCACCGGCAAGGAGCTGGTGGCGCGCCAGGTGCATCGCCTGTCGCCCCGCGCCGGCGGTCCATTTCTGCCCATCAACTGCGCGGCGCTCTCCGAGAGCCTGCTGCTCTCCGACCTCTTCGGCCACGCCAAGGGCGCCTTCACCGGCGCCGACCGCGATCGCGCCGGCATCTTCGAGACCGCCCGCGGCGGCACCGTCTTCCTCGACGAGATCGGCGACCTGCCGCTCGCCGCCCAGGGCAAGCTGCTGCGTGTCCTGCAGGAGAAGGAGGTGCGGCGGCTGGGCGAGAGCGCGCCGCGCAACGTCGACGTGCGGGTGGTCACCGCCACCCACCGCGACCTCGCCGCCATGGTGCGCGAGAAGAGCTTCCGCGAGGATCTCTACTACCGGCTGCGCGTCGCCGTCGTCGAGCTGCCACCGCTGCGCGAGCGCGGCGGCGACGTGCTGCTGCTCGCCGAGCACTTCCTCGCCCGCACCAGTCGCGGCCGCCGGCCGAGCCGCCTGTCGCGCGCCGCCCGCGATCGCCTGCTCGCCCACCGCTGGCCGGGCAACGTCCGCGAGCTGGAAAACGTGCTCGAGGTGGCGGCGGCGCTCGCCGACGGCGGCGCCATCGAGCCCGACCACTTGCAGCTCCCCGCGGCGCGACAGGTGCCGGGCGGCACCTACCATCAGCAGCTCGAGTCCTTCCGTCGCCGCCTGGTCGAGGAGACGCTGCGCGCCGCCGGCGGCAACCGCGCCGAGGCGGCGCGCCGGCTCGGCCTCACCCGCCAGGCGCTG
>DASYUP010000359.1:0-5208 GCA_036001185.1 Thermoanaerobaculia bacterium | reverse complement strand
GTGACTGGCGCGCGCCTCGGGCTTCACCTTGCGGTGCGGATCGTGGCAGGTGAGACAGGTCAGCGCACCGAGCGGGCTCTTCAGGAAGCAGCGGCTCTGCTCGAGCCGGTAGGGGTGGTGGTTGATCTCGAAGCGCTCACTGCCCGGGCGCCTATCCTCTTTGGCGTCGAGCTCGACGCGGTGGGCGGCGAGTGTCTCCCCCGGCCGGAAGGCGAAGTCGCCGCGGTCGAAGGCGCGCACCGCCGGCAACGCCACCGACGGCTGCAGGTGACACTGGTAGCAGACGTCGTTGCGCCGCGCCGGCGACAGCTTCGCGGGGTTGACGATCGCCGCCGACGCGGCGGCGAAGGGCACGTCGGGGTCGCGCGCCCCCCGCACGTGCTCGGCGCCGGGACCATGGCAGCGCTGGCAGCCGATGCCCTCCACGAGGCCGGCCGCAAAGCGGTGAGGCATGGCGTAGCGATCCGCTCCCGCCGCCACCTCCGGGTACGCCGTGTGGCAGAAGAGACATTCGCGCTGCACGATCCGCTGCACCTCGTCGTGGTCGCCGCGGTCGTAGCCGGGCGCCATCCCCCACCGGCCCTCCTGCGTGTACCAGGCGAGGGGGAGCTGCCACACCTCGCCCGAAGGCGACTGAAACAGGTACGTGCGCGCATGGTTGCCCGAGCCCAGCACCCAGTCGACCGGCAGCTCGAGCTCGTTGACGCGCTCGCCGTGCAACCCCACCTGCCAGCGCCGGAACAGCAGCGCGTCACCGCGCCACTCGAGCTGGTAGACGCGCCGCGACGCCGCGTGCTCGAAGGCCACGCCGAAGCGCTCGATGGTCCGCTCGCGCGACGGCCGGGTGAGCGCGTGCGCCATGCCGACGCTGGCGAACGAGGCGGCGACGTCCGGGTGGCAAGAGGCGCATTGGGCATCGTCGACGTAGCCGGGCGCGGCGCCCGTGGTGACGCGGATGCCGCGGGCGGCGAGGAAGGCGCGGGTGTCGAGCGGTGCCGGCGCGCCGCGAGTTTCAGGCACCGCGAGCGCGGCAGCGACGGAGATGGCCGCGGCGCCACCGAGGAGGGCGCGAAGCATGGAGGAGGGCACGGGTGCGAGGAATGGTAGCGGAACGCCTCGCGAAGGCTGCGGGGTGGGGACCTACAGCTTTGCCGCGGCGCTGCCGACGACGCCGGCCCGGCACGCCTTGCCGGTCATGAACACCGCCGAGTGGCGCGACTGGATCTCGAGCGCGGCCGAAAGCGGCGCACCGGTCGCTGCGAGCACGGTGTCCCAGATCGCCCGCCGCCCCGCGTCGCCGGCATCCCCCTTCTCCACCGCCCCGGACAGCGCGTCGGCCACACCCGCCAGCGGCTCCTCGACGACCCGCCGCCGCTCGGCGCCGCGGCCGCTCGCCAGCTCCCACGCCGCGGCAAGCGCCGGCTCGAGCGGCGCCGCCACGTCGACCAGCCAGCCAACCGCCTGCGCCGCGCGCACCGGCTTGCCGTCGAGCAGCAGCTCGGCGATGCGCGGCCAGTGTTCCCGCGCGCTCTTGCGGAAGGGCCAGTGGCAACCCTCCATCCCCGGCACCACCGGCAGCGTCACCTCCGGGAAGCCGAGGCTCACGGAGTCGACGGCGACGAGGTGGTGGCAGTGCAGGAAGAGCTCGAGCATCCCCCCCAAGCAGCGCTTGCCGTTGAGGAAGCCCACCGACTCCCGGAAGTCGGTGTGCAGCCGCCGCGCCGTCGTGCTCCACGCCGCCGAGACGCGGAAACCCTGCGCCTCGTCCGTCAGGGCGGGGAAGAACTCGGCGGTGTCGGCGCCGACGAGCTGGGTCGTCAGGTGGAAGTCGCCGGAGAGGATCACCCGCTCGATCCCCTCGCCGCGCAACCAGTCGAGAGCGCGGTTGAGCTCGGCGTCGACGTCCCAGTTGTAGGCCTCGCGACCGAGGGTCACGACGCCGACGTTGCCGTCGTGCTCGGCGTTGACGTAGAGCTGCTGCCACTCCGGCGTGGCGAGGCGCTCGAGCGCCTCGGGGCGCCACGACTCCCCGGCTGCCGCCGGGTGCAGCTGGTGGTACCGCTCCACCACTCGCCGCGCCTCCTCGGCGCCGAGGTCGCGCACCATGGCCAGCGTGCCGCGCCGCAGCTGCGCGCACACCTCGCCGATCAGGTTGAGGTGCGCGTAGTGCGCCCGCCCCTCGTGCACCATGAGGGCCGTCATCTGCACCAGCGGGCCGAGCAGCCAGGCGCGCAGCTCCTCCTCCTCGCCGGCGGAGAGCGTCCAGTCGACCAGCGGCCGGAAGTGGTCGGGCGGATACCAGGGCTGCCCGGTTTCCTTGCGCTCCACCAGCTCGGGCGTCGGCGCGAAGAGCGGGCCGTACTTCTCCGCCAGGTGGTGCAGGCAGGACCAGGTGAGGAAGTTCGCCCCCTTCGCCCCGATGGCATCATGGGCGCGAAACGGGTTCGGGCCCAGCATCCGCCGCACCAGCTTGTCGACCTTCCAGAACGGCATGTTGGAGGCGCGGTGATAACGCACCGCCGCGTTGGTGAGGCCGCAGAAGACGACGTCGAGCACGAACGACCACTCGTCGGCCACCGGCATGGGGATGAGCCCGAGCGCCCACAGCAGCTGCGGCACCGCCGACGGGCCCGCCTCCACCGTCTCCCACACCTTGTTGACCTCGTGGGGGAAGGCGGGGTGCGCCACCGGCACGCCCAGCTCGCGACTGGGGAAGCCGGAGGTGACCGAGCGGATCTCGATGCCGGGGAAGGCCTCGCGGAAGAGCGCGTAGTGGCGCCGCTTGAGCTCGAGCACCTCCGGCACCGCCTCGAGCAGGAAGCGCGGCCGGAACCCCTCGAGATGCGGCGGCAGGGTCTTGCCGTCGTAACTCATGCGCACGATGCCGGCGAGGATGCGGTCGGCCTCCTCGCGGCCGAAGGCGCGCACCAGGCCGGGCACCTGCCTGCCGATCCCGTCGGGCGCGGCGGGCAGGTCGAGGGCCACCACGGTGACACCGTGCGGCACCAGCCGCGAGCCGAGCTGCATGGTCTTGCCGGCGCCGACGATGCCGTTGGCGCCCGAGATCACCAGCGCGCCGCGATCGCCGGCAGGGCCAAACACCGCCTCGACGGCGGCCTCGGCGGAGATCGGCAGCCGGCCGGCGCGGAAGATCTCGAGCACGCTGCCCAGGCCCAGGGTGTCGAGCGTCGGCCGCCGCAGGGAGCGGACCGTGGTAGCGGTAGCGCTGAGCATCCGAGGCGCAGAGCGTAACACGCCGCTGCCGGCCGACTCGCGAGCCGGCCGCTACGGGCAGGTGGCGAAAGCCGCGCTGTCGGTGATCGTGGTGAAGGTGTGGTTGAGGGGGTTGTCGTACGTCTTGGTGACGCTGGCGACGGTGTCGACGACCGTCAACGCCACCTTGACGTCGGTCAGGCCCGCCGCATAAACCCAGTAGCGGTTGTTCAACGAGCAGGCGTTGATGACCTTGACGTCGAGCTCGAGGTTGACGGGCGAGAAGAACCAGAAGCTGCCGCTCTCGGCGGAGAAGGGCACCGTCATGCCGTTGCCCTGCGCGTTGCCGGTCTCCCACTTGGCTCTCACCCGGAACCGCCCCTGGTTGAGACAGAGCTGTGTCGCCGACGGCGCGCAGGTGCCCGTCTTGACGAAGAGGTCGTCGAAGTAGGCGACGAAGGTGCCGGTGGCGAACACCGAGCGGGTAGTGCGGAGTTGCAACCGCGCCGACAGCTTGTTTGACGATATGCCGCCGAGGCCGGCCACGCGGTGCCATCCCGGCGTGGTGACGGGTTCGCTGAAGCTACTCACCGGGCTGCCGGTGCAACCGGCTCCCGAGTAGCTGGTGAGGAAGAAGTTGGCCGAGTCACCGGCGCTGAGCGGCGCCGCCCAGATCGCCCCGCCGAAGACATAGATCTGCCCGGCGGTGACCAAAAAGCAGTTGCCGTTGGCGATCAAGTTGATGGCGCCGGGGGGCCCCATGGACAGTCTCGCCGAGCCCGAGCTCGGCGAGCCGGCGGCGTCGGCCGTCGAAAAGGGCACCGGGCCGCTCGGCAGCTCGACGTTCCAGCCGAAGGTGTTGGCGTCGAAGCCCGGGTTGTTGACTATGTTGGGCCCCTCGGCGGCGTCGGCCGCCGGCGCCAGGCCGGCCACCATCAGCCCGAGGAACAGTCGACGGATGTCCATCCCACACCCTCCTTTCGACTCCTGCCGCTGGCTCGCCCTGCGACGATCTTACGCCCGGGGGGGAAACGGGCCGCACGCGTCCGTCTAAACCGGCATGAGAGAAGACAATCGTCGGCTGGCCGTCCGGTGGATGACCGAGGTGTGGAACGAGCGGCGGGCGGAGACGGTGGACGAGCTGCTCCGTTTCGACAGCGTCGGCCACATGGAGGGCGCCGACGCCTGTGGCCCCGAGGAGTTCAAGGTCGCGCGCGCGAAGATCCTCGCCGCCATCCCCGACCTCCAGCTCACCGTCGAGGGAACCCTCGCCGAGACCAGCCATGTGGTCGTGCGCTGGCGGGCCACCGGCACGCACACCGGCGACCAGCTCGGCATACCGGCGACATTCCAACGCGTGGACTTTCGCGGCCTCTCCTGGCTCACCTTCGAGGGGCGCAAGCTGGTGGAAGGCTGGGACTCGTGGAACCAGGGCGCGCTCCTCGCCCGTCTGCGGGCTGCCGCCGAGCGCGTCCGGCCCACGCGCGAGCCGAACATCTCGCCCTGGGCGGGTGTCACCCACCATGCGGACGACGAGCGGCGTCTTCCGCGCAGCGGGGCCGGGGCTGGCCAGCCTCGCTCGACCCGCCACGATTAGAGTCACTCATCGTTGCGCCGCCGGGACGGCTTGACCGGTAGCGAACGGCCCCGACCCCCCGCCGCCTCGATCAGTGGGTTGGCAACACCTGCGGCGCCAGACGTTTGGCCGCCGCAGGCGTGTTGGCACACCCTCTGCTCCCCGCACGATGAGGAGGCCCTCGCCCCATGAGCCGAGTCTGCAACGACCTGCGCTTCGCTGTCCGCTCGCTGCGCCGCAGCCGCGCCTTCTCCGTCGCCGCCGTGGCGACGCTGGGGCTCGGCATCGGCCTCGCCACCGCCGCCTTCAGCCTGCTGCACGGCACGGTGCTGCGCCGGCTCCCCTATCCGGCAGCCGACCGGCTGGTGGTGGTGTGGGAGACCGACCCTGCCAACGACAGCTTCCGTGAAGGGATGTCG
>DASYUP010000358.1:0-3149 GCA_036001185.1 Thermoanaerobaculia bacterium | reverse complement strand
CGACGTCGCCGATCAAGAAGAAACTCGGGCGATTCCAGTAGCGGCCCTCCAGCGAGATCTCGGGGCGGGTCAATTGCACCAGGCCGGCGGGATTGGCATAGGCAGCCGTCGCGTCGTCCGCCAGCGCGGCAAAGGCGCCGCCGAACGCCAGGCTGCGGGCGCCGGGGTGGGAGAGCTCGAACTTGAACTGCGGCAACAGCTGCGCGTGCGCGGCGCCAGCACTGCCGAGCAGAACGATGAGCGCTTCGCGAAGGCGGAGGAAGCGGCGCGATCGGCGGCGCCGGCGCGTCAGCTCGACACTTCGCTGGCCGTGGCTCAGCGAACGATTTGCAGGTGCTCCCCAACGGATGCCTGTCACAAGCGGCCCTCCACGGGTGGCCGGAGGGTACCACCAGGGAGCGCCGTGGAGGTCCTGCACAGAGCCAGCTCCTCGTGCCCCGTCATCGGAACATCACGCGAACCTCAACATTCGATCGCGACGGGCGGACGTTGCGGCCCCTAGGATGCCCGTGGTGTTGAACGCTGCGTGGCTGAAGCGGCGAATGGAGGGAGGCCAAGATGAACGTCAAGTGGGAGACCCTAGCGGGCGTGCTGGCGCTGGCCCTTGCAGTCGGCAGCGAACCTGCGTCGGCGGAGGGCGGGCGGTGGCAGCTACGGATGTCGGGGTTGGCCACCTCGTCGACAACTGGTTTCGGATTCGATCCCCGCGCTGGCATCGGTATCGGCTTGGGGTACCGACTCTCGTCGCGAATCGGCATCGAGATCGAAGGGCTGACGACGGAAGTGCAACAGGGAGGGCTGGCCACGGAGTCGAGCTTCCGCATGACGCCCTTGCTGGCGCACCTCGATGTTCACTTCACGCCGGGGCACGCAGTCGATTTCCATGCTGGAGCGGTGGTCGGCTATGTGGGCGTCGGCGAGGTGACCACGCGCAGGAACATTGCCTGGCCCCTCGGAACTGACACCAGACTGACGCGGGCGAGGCCCGACGACGAGATCGCCTGGGGCCTGTCTCTTGGCCTCGACGTACCTATCGGCGGGCGCGGCTCGTTCCTGGCGTTCGGAGCCACCTACCTCGATCTGCCGCTGGAAGTGAGCGGTGAAGCGCTGGACGGCGGCGTCGAGCGCCTCGGCGACTTCGACCCTTTGATCGCCCATGTGGGCTATGGCGTGAGGTTTTAGCTCGTAAGAGTGCCGGCTACTCCGCCCCCACCCCCAGGTAGGTGCGCAGCTTCTCGTCGGCGAACTTTGCCACCGCCTCCTCCTCGCGGCCCATCAGCGAGACCACCACGCCAACCAGGATCGAGGCCGTCATCGAGACGATGGCGGGGTTGCGCAGCGGGAAGAGGGCCGTCTCGTTCTTCAGCAGGTCCACCCAGACGGTGGGGCTGAGGATGATGAGGGTGACGGTGAGCACGGCACCGGTGAGGATGGAGGCCACCGCGCCGCGGGTGGTGAAGCGCCGCCAGACGATCGACAGCAGCAGGGCGGGGAAGTTGGCGCTGCAGGCGATGGCGAAGGCGAGGCCGACCATGAAGGCGACGTTCTGCCCCTTGAACAGCATGCCGAGCAGCACCGCCAGCACGCCGAAAACGAAGGTGGCACGGCGGGCCACCTTCACCTGGTCCTGCTCGCTCGCCTCGCCACGCTTCACGACGTGCATGTAGATGTCGTGCGAGAGGGCGGAGGCGCCGGCGAGGGTGAGACCGGCCACCACCGCCAGGATGGTGGCGAAGGCGACGGCGGCGATGAAGCCGAGGAAGACGGTGCCGCCGAGGCGCTCGGCCACCAGTGGCGCCGCCATGTTGCCGCCCTTGTCGATGCCGGCGATGAGGTCGCGGCCGACGAGGGCGGCGGCGCCGAAGCCGACGATGGGGATGATGATGTAGAAGTAGCCGATGAAGCCCGTCGCGTAGAGCACCGAGGTGCGCGCCGCGCGGGCGTCGGGCACGGTGTAGAAGCGCATGAGGATGTGGGGCAGGCCGAGCAGGCCGAACATGAGGGCGAGGCCCAGCGACACGGCGTCGAGCGGGCTGGTGACCAGGCCGCCGGGCTCGAGCGCCGCCTGGCCGTACTGGCTGGCGACGGCGCCGTAGAGGGCGCTCGGGCTCCAGCCGAATTGGGATAGCACCAGACAGGTGAGCACCGTGACCCCGGCGAGCAGCAGCACCGCCTTGGTGATCTGCACCCAGGTGGTGGCGATCATGCCGCCGAAGAGGACGTAGAGCAGCATCACCGAGCCGACGGTCACCACCGCCCACTCGTAGGGGATGCCAAACATCAGCTTGACGAGGTTGCCGGCGCCCACCATCTGGGCGATGGTGTAGAAGAGCACCGTGAGGATGCCGCCGACGGCGGCGGCGATGCGCACCGGGCGCTGGCGCAGGCGAAAGGCGACGACGTCGGCGAAGGTGTATTTGCCGAGGTTGCGCAGCGGCTCGGCGACGAGGAAGAGCAGCGCCGGCCAGCCCACCAGCCAGCCGGTGGCGTAGATCATTCCGTCGTAGCCCTTGAGGGCGACCAGGCCGGCGATGCCGAGGAACGAGGCGGCGCTCATGTAGTCGCCGGCCAGCGCCAGGCCGTTCTGCAACGGCGAGATGGTGCGCCCGGCGGCGTAGAACTCGCGCGTCGAGCGGGTGCGCTTGGCAGCCCACCAGGTGATCCCCAGGGTGATGGCGACGAAGAGGAGGAAGAAGCCGATGGCGGAGGCGGTGGGCTGGCCGAGACTGGTCTCCACGAAGGTCTCCTCTCAGTCGACGACATCGGCACGAAGAGGGGCGGGGACAAGTCCCGCCCCTACACCCGAACGGACGTTCCGCTCGGTCGCCATCAACACGACGTGCTACTACTCTTCGAGCTGCCTCTTGAGCCGGTCGACGGCGGGGTCGTAGCTGCCGTTGGCCCACAGCACGTACACCGCGGTGAGCGCCCAGGCGACGATGATGACGCCGACGCCCAGCGGGATCCCCAGGGTCGTCACTGCCCCCCCCAGCCGTCGCGCCAGCAGCTCCTTGTCGAGGGCGACGAGGAGGATGAAGCCGTAGTAGGCGAGGAAGAGCGCGGCGGTGAGGAGCAGCGAGATCGTCCACCGCCGCGTCACCAGGCGGTGGAAATCAGGCGAGTCGAGCACCCGGCGCGTGTCGCTCACC
>DASYUP010000357.1:0-5818 GCA_036001185.1 Thermoanaerobaculia bacterium | reverse complement strand
GCACCGCGTCGTCGCCGGCGCCACAGATGAGCAGGTGGCGAGGCGGCGGCAGCGCCTCGACGAAGACCATGTGGCCGCCGAGCTCCTCGCAACCCGAGCGCCCGGCGGCGAGCCAGGAGCCGGCGCGGCCGGCGGCGAGCGGGTCGAGCGTGGCGCCGAGGGAGCCGTGGAGCGTGCCGTCGGGCGCCACCAGGGCGGTAGTGCCGAGACTGCCGGCCCCTCCCGCCACGGTGAGCACGGCGAAGCGGGCATCGCCCGCGAGCAGGTCACGCCAACGCGGCAGCAACGCGCGCAGGGCGACGTCGACTGGCTGCACCAGCACCTCGACGCGCCCGCGGCAGCCCATGCCGAGGCCGAAGACCTCCTCCTCGCCGGCGCTGGTGTCGTAGTGGAGGAGGCGCGCGGTGCCGCTCTCCATCACCCGCTGCGCCACCTCGCGAACGTCGGCCTCGAGGCAGCCGCCGCTGACGCTGCCGAGGTTACCCCCGTCGCCGGTGACCAGCAGCTTGGCGCCGGGCCGGCGGTAGGCCGAGCCGACGACGCGCACCACGGTAGCGAGCGCCGCCGGTTCGCCCGCATCCGAACCGGAGAGACGCGCGAGGAGCTCCGCGCTCTCCTGCCAGTGGTTCACCCTGTCCTCGGCGGCCACCTTATCCCTCGCGGCGGGCGGTTTCAACGGCGCCGCCGGGCAACCGCCGGCTGGGTCGACGCTTAGCGCCGACGCTGTGGGCGGTTCGTCGAGAATCCCGACCCTAGCAGCGGCGACTGAACTATGCTCGAAGCGTCTTGTCCCGCTCATGGGTTCTCGGGTTTGGCCTGTTCGCCCTAGCCTGCACGCGCGACAATGAGACTTTCGTGGCCGATGCGCGCCATCCCGCTCCGACCGAAAGCCCGTCTTTGACCGATGCCAAGTCTCCGACGCTGCACGCGCCCGTCCTCAGATTGAGCGTCGATCAGCACACGACCGAGCTGCACACGCCGTTCACGGTCAAAGTCATGCTGGAAAACCCCAACCAGCAGCCGCTGTTCGCGAATGGTCGCTTGGCGCTCGCGGGCGAAGTGTGGTTTGAGATCAAGGGAGCCGGCGGCAAGGAAGCCCTGTATATCTCCGCGGCCGTCGCGCCCCGAGCTACGGCGGCCGACTTGATCGAAGTCGCTCCGGGCAAGTCGCTTTCGCGCCGTTACGACCTCTCGAGCCCGTACTCGATCGAAGATCCCGGCACCTATTCGCTACGCGCCAAGTACCAGAACCAGATCGCAACCGATAGCAGAGGACGCTCGGCGTGGACGGGCGTGCTGTTCTCGGAATGGCATACGTTCGAGCGCGGCCCACGCTCGGCGGGCATGTCGTCCAAGGTCAGCGCAGTCAAAGGTTGGCTGGGGCGCGCCCGGGAGCTCGCGGCTCAACCGGACCATGCCGGCGCGCTGACCGCCGCCCAAAAGGGCCTGGCCGAGCTCGGCGACGAGTATCGGGATGCCAGCCTGCGCGACGCTACCGATCAAGAGCTGGCCGCCGCCGAAGCCAGCGCCAAAGGCGATGCTGCGCGCCTTGCGGCTCTGAACATCAACACGCTCGCCAAACGCTTCGATCTCTGGCAGCGCCGCCTCGGTTACCGCAACCTAGTCTTCGCTCGCGCCAGCTTGCGAGCAGCCGAGCTGGTGCTGGCCGACGCGGATGATCTTCTGGCATTGAAGCTGGCGCTGGGCGGCCTCCAGGAATTGCGCGATGATCTGCGCTTCGATGCGAACGCGCCGCGCACGGGGCAAGAGGCCGTGGAAGCGCTGCGCCGCCGCATCGATGAGTACGAGGAAGCCCATCCGGACTCGCTGCACTGAGCCGGAACGCTGGTTGACGGCGGGGATGGGCTAGGCCTCTATTGGCGGTAGTCATTGCGAGGAGCGTAGCGACGAAGCAATCTCGACGCCGCAAAGTCGAGATCGCTTCGCTTCGCTCGCGATGACGATCGCGCCCGCTGTGGAGGCGGGCGTCGCCCGTTCCAGCCTCCTTCTCCGACCTGATCCGACCGCGGCCCCTACGCCGGAGCTCAGCCTCCGTTGGCATCGATGTGGATGCCGCCGCCGCTGCTGCGCAGCTTGAGCATCGAGCCGCCACCGTTGAGGTCGCCGCGCAGGGTGTTGCGCGACTCCTTGCCCAGTCGCTGCACCGGCAGCTCGCAGCTCACCGGGCCGCCCGACGAGTAGGCGTCGATGGAGAGGCGCGCGCCGCGGGCGATGGCCACGCGCACGCCGCCACCCGAGGAGGAGAGGCTGCCCCCGGCGGCGTTGCCCGCCGTCAGCACGGCGCTCACCGAGCCGCCCGAGCTATCGGCCGTCACTCGCCCGCCGACGCCGTCGACGTGCACGCCGCCGCCGCTCGAGGAGGCGTCGACGTTGCCGCTCACGCCGGCGATGTCGACACTGCCGCCGCTCGAACCGGCGTCGACGTCGCCGGTCACCTGCGTGACGTCGACGCCGCCGCCGGAGCTGGAGACGCGCACGTTGCCGCGCACCTGCTTGATCTCGACGCCGCCGCCGCTGCTGCTGGCGTCGACGCCGCCGGCGACGTCGATGACGTGCAGGCCGCCTCCGGAGGAGCGCACCCTGGCGTTCCCCGCCACGCCGGTGAGGTGGATGCCGCCGCCGGAGCTCTTGAGGTCGACGCGGGTCTGGCGCGGCACGCGCACGTCGAAGTGGAGGTTGCCGTTGCTGCCCCACTCGAACCAACTCAGCCAGCTGTGGGCGCCCTTGCGGCGGTTGATCACTTTGGCGCGGCCGGGCTCGGAGGTGAGCTCGAAGGTGTACTTGTCCTCGATGTCGTCGCGAGTCGAGGTGATGACCACGGTGGCGCCGTCGGCGGCACCGCCGGTGACGGTGACGCTGCCGCCCGCGGTATCGACCAGCAGCTCGCCGCCGGGGGCGAGGGCGAGCTTCTGCTCGCGGCGGAAGTCGGCTGAGGCCGGGGCGGCGGCGAGTAGGCCCGCGAGGCAGGCGAGGGTGAAGGTGGGGGCGAGCAGGGGGCGGCAGCGCATGGGTAGTCCTCCTCCGATCGAGTCCTACCGTTACAACGGCGCGGGGCGGGAAAAGGTTTCATCCGCCGGTTCGGCCGTCCGCCGCCCGGGGGGGCGCGAGCCGCCTCAACCCTCGCGCAGGGCGGCCGCCGGATCCAGCCTCGCCGCCCGGCGGGCGGGGAGGTAGCCGCCCATCAGCCCCAGCGCCGGCAGCAGCGTGGCGATGGTGATGAGCAGCGCCGGCGCGGAGCCGACGACGCCGAAGAGCGCGCTCGCGAGGACCTTCCCCAGGGCGAAGGCCGCGGGCAGGCCGACCGCGGCACCCAGGACCGCCAGGCGTGCTGCCTCGCCGAGGATCAGGCGCAGCACCTGGGGGCGGCTGGCGCCCAGCGCGATGCGCATACCGATCTCACGCGTGTGCTGCGCCACGTGGTTGCCGAGGAGGCCGTAGACGCCGAGCGCACCGAGCAGGAAGGCGAGCACCGCGAGGCCCGCGACGAGCCGGGTGGCGGTGCGCAGGAAGGCCATCGATTCGGCGACCACTCGCTCGAGCGTCCGCACTTCCTCCACCGGCTGGGCGGCATCCACCTCGTGGATCTGCCTGCGCGCTGATGCGACGAGCCGCAACGGATCGCCTGTCGTGCGCAGGACGACGAACATGCCGCGGCGTGGCGACTGCAGATAGGGAACGTAGAGCGTCGGCCGTGGCGCGCGATCGAACCAGTACTGGGTGACGTCGCCGACGACGCCCACCACCGTGAGCCAGTCGCCCGGGGCCTCGGGGCCGCCGCGCTTCAGCCGCTGCCCCAGGCAGTCGCGGAGCGGGTCGCGGCCGGGCCAGTAGCGGCGGGCCAGGCTCTCGCTCACCACCACCACGCGCGCAGTGTCCTCACCGTCCTGATCGCCCAGCAGGCGCCCGGCGCGACGGGCGATCTGCAGGCTCGCGAAGTAGTCCGGGCTGACGGTCTGGAAGTCGGCGCTTGGCACCTCCGCGGCGCTCGCGGCGGGCCGCCCCTCGAGGCTGAACGGGCCCGTCGGGATCGGGCCCAAGTCCGCGGGCAGGTGGCTCACCAGCGCCGCCGTCTCCACCCCCGGCAGGGCGGCGAGCCGCGTGACGACGCGGCGATAGAAGCCGGCGATCTCGTAGGGCTCGCCGTAGCGCCGGTCGGGCAGCTCGAGCGCCAGGGTGAGGATCCGCGCCGAGCTCAGACCCTCGTAGGCGCTCGCCAGGCTGCCGAAGCCGCGCACGAGGAGTGCCGCGCCGGCGGTGAGCACGAGGGCCAGCGTGAGCTGCGAGACCACCAGGAGACGGCGGAGACGCTGCTGCTTCGGGCCGGGCGCGCCGCCGCGGCCGCGGTCGCGCAGCCGCGCGGCGAGATCGCCGCGGAGGATCTGCAGGGCGGGCCCGAGGGCCGCGAGGACGGCGGCGAGGGAGGCGATGGCGAGCGTGAAAGCGAGGGCGGCGCCGTCGACGCGAATCTCCTTCCACCCGGCGACCCACTGCGCGATGTCCGGCGACAGGCTCGCGCGGATGAGCTTGACGCCGACCCAGGCCAGGAGTAGCGCCAGCACACCGCCGCCGAGCGCGAGCAGAGCGCTCTCGGCGAGCACCAGCCGCACCAGGGGCCAGCGGCCGGCGCCGAGCGCGGCGCGCACCGCCATCTCCTGCTGCCGCGCCACCGCGCGCGCCAGCAGCAGGCTCGCCACGTTGGCGCAGGCGATGAGCAGGACGAAGGCGGCGGCGCCATGGAAGACGAGGAGGAACGGCGGCAACACGCCGATCTGCTGCTCGCGCAGCGGCGCCAGGGTGGCGCCGCGACCGGCGTTGGTCCGCGGATAGGCGCGCTCGAGGCGGCGCGCCAGGGTCTCGAGCTCCGCCTGGGCGGCGGCGAGCTCGGCTCGAGGCGCCAGGCGACCGACGACGCGCAGGCTGAGCTTCGTGCGCTCCGCCGCCAGCTCGCCGGTGAAGGCGAGTGGTGACCAGACCTCGACGCCGCCCAGCGGGTAGGTGAGGCCGGGGGGAAGGACGCCGACGATCGTGTAGGCCCGCTCGTCGAGGACGAGCTTGGTGCCCAGCACGCGGGGATCGGCGGCGAAGCGCCGCCGCCAGAAGCCGTCGGCGAGCACCACCACCTGGTCTCGCCCCGGCTGCGCCTCGCTGGCGAGGAAGGCGCGACCGAGGGTGGGGACGACGCCGAGGGTGGTGAAGAGGTCGGGGGTGGCCTCGATGGTCCGCAGGCGCTCCGGCTCGCCGCCGCCGACGAGGTAGGCGTTGCGGTAGCGATAGGCCGAGAGGCGGCGGAGGCTGCGGCTCTCCCGCCGCAGGTCGAGGAAGTCTCCCGGCGCCACCGGATTGCGATCGTTGGTGGCGCGGCCGGTGTGGCCCGCGAGGGTGCCCGCCTGGCCGTGGCGCTCCCACACCGTCACCAGCTCCTCGAGGCGATCGAAGGCGTAGGGGCGCAGCAACAGCGCCCGCACCCAGCTGAAGGCGGCGGTGTTGCCGCCGATGCCCACGCCGAGGGTCAACACCGCGACGACCACGGTCGCCGGCGCCCGTCGAAGTGCCCTCAGCGCGTATCGCGCGTCTTGCCAGAGCATGCGAGCTCGCCTCCGCTTCCGGCCCGAATGCGGGCCATGGCGGGCAAGCTAGCGGGCCGACGTTTCGGGGATTCGTCGGGAACGTGAAGTCTTGTGAAGCTCGCCCCGAGTCACGAGGTCGCGAGGTCGACCTCGAAGCAGGTGCCGCCTCCCGGCCGCGCCAGGCAGCGCACCTCGCCGCCGTGGTGGCGGGCGATCTGGCGCACCAGCGC
>DASYUP010000356.1:0-2612 GCA_036001185.1 Thermoanaerobaculia bacterium | reverse complement strand
CGAGGAGCGCAGCGACGAAGCGATCTAGAACTCCCACAAGCTCCGGACGGTCATCCCTTTCACGGCGGGTGCAAAGCCCGCCGCTTTTTTTCCGCGACCGCCGTCGCTGCCGGGCCGCCGCTACTGCTTCAAGCCGGCCAGGTCGAGCAGGAACGCCGACCACAGCGCCGTCTCGTGGTAGCGCTGGAAGCGGCCCGAGACGCCGCCGTGCCCGGCCTCCATGTTGGTGTGCAGCAGCACGAGGTTGTCGCCGGTTTTCTTCTCGCGCAGCCGCGCCACCCACTTGGCGGGCTCCCAGTACTGCACCTGGGAGTCGGCGAGGCCGGTGGTCACCAGCAGGTTGGGATAGGTCTTCGCCGCGACGTTGTCGTAGGGCGAGTAGGAGAGCATGTAGTCGTAGTACTGGGGGTCGTTGGGATTGCCCCACTCGTCGTACTCCCCCGTGGTGAGCGGGATCGAGGCGTCGAGCATGGTGGTGACGACGTCGACGAACGGGACCTGGGCGACGACGCCGCGGAAGAGGTCGGGCCGCATGGTGAGCACGGCGCCCATCAGCAGGCCGCCGGCGCTGCCGCCGCGCGCGAAGAGGCGATCGGGTGAGGTCCAGCCGAGCTTGACCAGCTGGTCGCCGACGTCGATGAAGTCGGTGAAGGTGTTCTTCTTCTCCAGCAGCTTGCCGTGCTCGTACCAGGCCCGGCCCAGCTCCTGGCCGCCGCGGATGTGGGCGATGGCGAAGACGAAGCCGCGGTCGAGCAGCGACAGGCGAGCGGAGTCGAAGCCGGCGTCGGTGCTGAAGCCGTAGGAGCCGTAGCCGTAGAGCAGCAGCGGGTTGCCGGCCGGCTGCCTGCGGTCGGCGCGCCAGACCAGCGACACCGGCACCTTGACGCCGTCGCGCGCCGTCGCCCACAGGCGCTCGCTGCGGTAGAGGGCGGGGTCGTAGCCGGCCACCTTGTCCTGCTTGAGCAGCTTCCTCTGCCGCGTCTGGAGGTCGTAGTCGAAGACCGAGCTGGGCGTCACCAGGGACTCGAAGCCGTAGCGCAGCACGGTGCTCTCGGGATCGACGTTGACGTCGAAGTCGGCGCTGTAGGCGGGCTCACCGAAATCGATGGCCCACGGCGCCGAGCCGTCGCCGGGAAGCACCCGCAGGTGCACCAGCCCATCCTGCCGCTCGGCCACCACCAGGTACCCCTTGAGCAGCTCGAACCCCTCGAGGAAGACGTCGGCGCGATGGGGGACGACCTCCTGCCAGTGCTCGCGTCCCGGAGTCGCCTCGGGAGCGCTCACCAGCCGGAAGTTGGGGCCGCCGTCGTTGGTGCGGATGTAGAAGCGGTCGCCGAGGTGGTTGAGCTGGTACTCGTGGCCGCGCCGCCGCGGCTCGACCACCTTCCACTCGCCGTCGGGGTGGTCGGCGTCGAGGATGCGCTCCTCGCTCGCCAGCGTCTGGCTGGAGTCGATGACCAGGTAGTGGCGCGACTTGGTCGGATAGACGAAGACGCTGTAGGTCTCGTCCGCCTCGCGGTAGGCGATGGAGTCGGTGGCTGGGTCGCTCCCCAGCACGTGGCGGAAGACCCGGTCCCAGCGCAGGGTGTCGCGATCCTGGCGGGTGTAGAAGACGGTGCGCTCGTCGTTGGCCCAGGCGACGTTGCCGGTGGTGTCGGGGAGCGTGTCGGGCAGCAGCTTGCCGGTGGCGAGGTCCTTGAAGCGCAGCGTGTAGAAGCGCCGGCCGACGGTGTCGACCGCGAAGGCCGCCAGCCGTCCGCTGCTGCTCATCGTCGGACCGCGCAGGCTGAAGTAGTTGTGCCCGGCGGCGAGCTCGTTCTGGTCGATCACCACCTCCTCGGGGGCAGTGAGCGTCTCCTTGCGGCGGCAGACGATCGCGTATTCCTTGCCGGTGGTGAAGCGCGTGTAGTACCAGTAGCTGCCGCGCCGGTAGGGAGGCGACGCATCTTCCTGCGGCACGCGGTCGACGATCTCCTTGAACAGCTTCTCCTGCAGCGGCTCGGTGGGCTTCATCACCTGCTGCAGATAGTCGTTCTCGGCCTTCAGGTAGGCAATCACCTCGGGGTTGTCGCGCTCCTTGAGCCAGTAGAACTCGTCGACGCGCACCTTGCCGTGGCTCTCCAGCTCGTGCGGCCGTGGCGCGGCGTGCGGCGGGATGGCTGCGGTCGCCGGCGCCGGTGGGGCGGCAACCGCGGTCGGCGCAGCCGCGGTCTGCGCCGGCAGGGCGGCCCCCAGAGCAACGAGCAGGGCGGCGAGGAGGGACGACCACCAGAGGGGCTTGCTGAAACGCATGGGCACTCCTGGGTTGAACGGTGGCGGGAGGGTGGCGATTGTGTCACTCCCGCGCCAGCGGCAACGCACCGTACACTGCCGACATGCTCGACGGCCTGGCGCTGGTCCTTCTCTCCTCGTTCGCCGCCGTGCTGGCTCCCGCATCCACCGCCCCGGCCCCGGCGCCGCCGCCCTGGGCGGTGGTGCTCGGCATCGCCCAGGATGGCGGCTACCCGCAGGCGGGCTCGAAGGACGCCGCTGCCTGGGACGACCCCGCCGCCCGTCGCCTGGTCGCCTGCCTCGGCCTCGTCGACCCTCTGTCCGGCGAGCGCTTCCTGATC
>DASYUP010000355.1:0-4711 GCA_036001185.1 Thermoanaerobaculia bacterium | reverse complement strand
ATGGCCTGTTCCCACTCCCGTCCGAGGTAGCCCGCGACGATGGCTCGAACCGTAGTCAGACTACCGGACAGCCGCAGGTGGGTCAACATGCGGTCGAGCCGGTAGAGCGGCTCATTGACGTCCTCGAGGAAGAGCAACGCGCCGTCGAGCCGCGGCGCCCACGGGGTCCCCACCACGGCGGCGAGCAGGCTCAGGCAGCCGCCCAGCAGCGGCCCCTCGGCGGCGCCGGCGCGCAGCCAGCGCAGCGGATAGACCAGCGGCCGGTCGCCGGCCACCGCGGCGCGGAAGGACGCCACCTCGTCGGCGCCCAGACCGCGGCCGAAGTCGCCCGCCACCATGGGGCCGTGGAAGGTGACGAGGCCGCAGCGCTCGACGATGCGCAGCAGCAGCGGCGTGACGTCCGAGTAGCCGACCCAGGCGCGCGGCCGGCGGGCCATGAGCTCCCAGTCGAGCCGCGGCAACAGGCGCAGCAGGCCGTAGCCGCCGCGGGCGAAGACGACGGCGGCCAGCGAGTCGTCGGCGACGAGCTGGTGAAAGGCATCGACCCGCTCGTCGTCGCTGCCGGCGAAGATGCCGCTGCGGGTCCCGAGGTTGCGCGCCGGCACCGGCTCGTAGCCGAGCTCGCGCAGGGCGGCGAGGCCGCGCGCCAGGGCCTCGGGGTCGACAGCGCCGGAGAGCGCCGCCACGCCGACGCGGTCGCCGGGGTGGAGGGGCGGGGGCCAGGCGGCGGACATCGCGGCGAGGATACCGAACCGCACGAGCTCGAGGCGTTTGGATCCGGCGCGGGTGAGCTGACAGACCGCGTGTCGGCGTAGCGTGCCGGACGGAATTGAGTATCGTGTCCCCGAAAAGCTGGTGTCGCCGCAAAAAGCCGATGGCCGAGCCCGTCTTCACCACCGAGCAGCGCGTGCTGCGCTCGACCGCCGCCTCGTGGGCGATCCAGCTGGCGCGGTTGGGGGTCAACTTCGCGGCGCGGCTGGCCCTGCTGCGGCTGGTGCTGCCCGCCGGGCATGGCGTCTACGAGCTGGCGCTGCGGGTGGTGACCGTCGCCGCGGCGCTGCGCGACCTCGGGCTCCCCTATCACCTGGTGCGCGATCCGCGCCGCCCCTACGGCACCGTGCTCGCCTTCGTCACTGCCAGCGGCGTCCTGCTCACCCTGCTGCTGGTCGCCGCCGCCCCGTGGATCGGCGCGCTGGCACCGCACACCCCCCAGCTGCCGGCGGTGCTGCGGGTCTTCGCCCTCTGGGTGTTGCTCGACGGGCTGGCGGTCGTGCCGCGGGCCTTCTTCGAGCGCGAGCTCAGCATCGGCGCGCTGGTAGCGCCCGAGGTCTGGCGCGGTGTCGCGGTGGCCGTCGTCTCGGTGGGGCTCGCCTGGGTGGGCTGGGGGTACTGGAGCTTCGTCGCCGGCGACCTCGCCGGCACCGCCCTGCTCGCCGGCTGGTCGTGGGCCAAGGCGTGGGGCAAGCTGCCGCTGCGCCTCGAGCCGGCGCTGCTGCCCGAGCTGCTGCGCCGCAGCGCCCTCCTCTTCTTCATCTGGATTGCCGTGCAGCTGGTCACCAACCTCGACGCCTTCGTCGTCGACTGGTTCCGCGACGTCACCACCGTCGGCCTCTACACCAAGGCCTACTGGGTTGTCTTCCTGGTCGGCGTGGTCGCCTATCCGCGGGCGCTCTTCCCCACCCTCGTCGAGTACCTGCCCGACCGCGCGCGCTTCGTCGAGCTTTTCCGCCTCAGCGTCGTGCAGCTGGTCGGCTGCCAGGCGGTGGCGAGCTGGTTCATCCTCTGCAACGCCGAGAAGACCATCCGCGTGCTCTTCGGCCGCGACCCGCAGTGGCAGGCGGCGGCGCCCATCCTGCGCGCCCTCGCCTTCGTGCCGCTCTCCTACTACACCTCCTACGTCGGCGGCGAGATGCTCAAGGCCGAGCATCGCGACCGCCAGTGGCTGGCCATCGAGCTGCTCAACCTCGCCTCGCTGGTGGGGTTCGGCATCCTGCTCACCCGCCCCTGGGGGGCGCCGGGGATGGCGCTCGCCAACTTCCTGCTGCTCGGCAATCTGGTGATGGCCTGGGAGGTCCACCGGGTGTTCGGCGGCCGCCGCTTCCGCGCCCTGCTCGCCGACCTCGGCCAGCTCCTGCTGCTGCCGCTCCCCTTCTTCGCCCTTGCCGTCTGGCTGCTGCCACCGGCAACCTGGGCACGCTTCATCGCCTCGCTCTTGGCGGCCGTTCTGTCGGCGGCGCTGCTGGCGGCGCGCTACTGGCGGTCGTTCCGCTCCTTCTTCGGCGGCGCAAGGCCGGCGCCGGCGGTGGCGCCATGAGCCTTCCGGCAGCGCCCTCGGCGCTCCCCTACGAGGCCGAGCTCGCCACGCCGGTGGGGCGCGCCAAGGAGCTGGTGAAGCGAGCGCTGGCGCTGACCGCGCGCCCCGGCGACACCCTGCTGCGGGTGGCCACCCGCGAGCCGGCGATCGCCCTCACCTTCGACGACGGGCCCGATCCGGTCGAGACGCCGGCGGTGCTCGAGCTGCTCGAGCGGCACGGCGCGCGCGGCACTTTCTTCATGGTCGGCGAGCGCGCCGCCGCCCACCCCGGCCTGCTGTCGCGCGTGGCCGCCGGTGGCCACGCGGTGGCCAACCACTCCTGGGACCACCCGTCGTTCCGGCGTATCGGCAGCGCCGCCCGCGCCGAGCAGCTGCGGCGCGGCGCCGCCGCGCTGGCGCCCTACGGCGTGCCGCTGTTCCGGCCGCCGTTCGGCGAGCAGAGCGTCGCCTCCCTGCGCGACGCCCGCCGAGCCGGCATGCAGGTGGTGGCCTGGGACGTGGTGGCCGAGGACTGGCGCGACGCCCCCGCCGAGCGCGTGGTGGAGCGCGTCCTGCGGCGGCTTCGCCGCGGCAGCATCGTCGTCTTCCACGACGCGCTCTACGTCACCGAGGATCCGCGCTACCGCGATCGCGCACCCATGCGGCAGGCGCTCGACGAGCTGCTCGCGCAGCTGTCGCCGGCGTTCCGCTTCGTCACCATCCCCGAGCTGCTCGCCCTCGGCAGGCCGGTCTGGGGGCATCACTACCACCGGCTACCGGCGAGCTTCCACGCCGGTCTCGCGCATCTATAATTCGCGCCCCTTGGCCAAGCCCTTGTTGCAGCGCGCCTACGGGGCCGTGCACCGCGCGGCGATCGCGACGCTCGAGCGCCTCGGCTGGGTGGTGGCGCGCAGCGACGACTACTACTCGCCGCTGCGGCCGCTGGGCGAGCTGCGGCGGAACGTCAGTCGCTGGCACCGTCCGAGCGCGCTCGCCGGGGTCGCCTTCGACCTGCCCGCCATGCTGACCACCCTCGAGCAGATGGTCGCCGGCCACGGTGCCGAATACGCCGCCCTTCCTTCCTACGATCGCATCAAGGCCGAGCGACGCGGGCCGGGCTTCACCCGCGTCGACGCCATGGTGCTGTACATGATGCTGCGGCGTGCGAGGCCGGCACGCTACCTGGAGGTCGGCTCGGGCCTCTCCACCTGGTACGCGGCGCAGGCAGCGGTGCGCAACGCCGGCGACGGGGCGCCGCTGCAGATGACGGTCGTCGACCCCTTCCTCACCGCGGCGACGCGGGCGCTGGCCGGTGTCGAGGCGCAGGCGCGTGGGGCGCAGGACCTGCCGGCGTCCTGGTACGCCGAGCGCCTGGCACCCGGCGACGTGCTGTTCATCGACTCCACCCACATCGTGCGCATCGACGGCGAGGTGCCGTACCTGCTGCTCGAGGTGCTGCCCGCCCTGCGGCCGGGGGTGCTGGTGCACGTCCACGACGTCCACTTCCCCTTCCACGTCCCCCTCGACCCCGCCGCCTACCTCTTCGACCGCCGCTGGCCGATGCCTTTCACCGAGGCCATGCTGGTGCAGGCCTACCTCTGTCACAACCCGCGCGTCGAGCTGCTGCTGTCGACCCCCCTGCTGCGTCACTTCCGCGAGGAGTCGCTGCGGCGCGTCCTCCCCGGCTACCAGCCGTTCGACGCCGAGGACTTCGACACCCACCACGGGTCGATCTGGTGGCGCTGCGTCGCGGGAAGGCCGGCGGTGCAGCGCATCGCCGATGGCGACCCGCCGGGCGCGCCATGAGCAGCTTCGGTCGTCGCGCCTTCAAGCCGGTCTACCTCCTCTACTACCGGCTGCTCTTCGGCCGCCGCTTCCCCGGGGCGGCGGCGTTGCAGCGGCGGGTGCAGGCCTGGGAGGGCGCCACCGGCCGCGGCGACGCGCCGGCCCTCCGGCAGCAGTGGGAGGCGCAGTACGGCGTCGGCGGCTGGGAGTTCATGCGCGAGCTCGACGAGGGCGCTCGCTACGCCGTCATCGCCGCCTACGTGCATCACCTGCGGCCTGGGGGCACGGTGCTCGACGTCGGTTGCGGCGAAGGGCTGCTGGCCGACCGGCTGCGCCCGCTCGGCTATGTCCGCTATCTCGGCGTCGACCTCGCCGCGGCGGCCATCGCCCAGGCGGCGGCGCGCGCCGACGGGCAAACCGTCTTCGTCGCCGCCGATGCCGAGTCCTACACTCCGCCGGCGCGGTTCGACGTCGTGGTCTTCAACGAGAGCGTGTACTACTTCCGCGAGCCGCTCGCCAGTGTGGCCCGCTACCAGGACTATCTGGCCCCCGGGGGGCTGTTCGTCGTCTCCACGTTCCGCAGCCATCGCGCCGACGCCATCGCCCGCCTCCTGCAGCGGCGCTATCGCACCC
>DASYUP010000354.1:0-2463 GCA_036001185.1 Thermoanaerobaculia bacterium | reverse complement strand
CGCCGCCGGGCCGCGCTCGGACCACGAATGCACGACGGTGGCGGAGGCGCGCGAGAAGCTGCGCGCCGGCCTCGTCGTCTTCCTGCGCCAGGCGACCAACGCCCAGAACCTGCGCGACCTGCTGCCGCTCGTCGACGCGCGCACCGAGCGGCGGCTCTGCCTCTGCACCGACGACCGCCAGCCGGCCGACCTGCTCGACGAGGGGCACATGGACGCGCTGGTGCGCCTCGCCATCGCCGAGGGTGTCGATCCGCTGATCGCCATCCGCCTCGCCACCCTGAACCCCGCCGAGCACTTCGGGCTCGCCGACCGCGGCGCCATCGCGCCGGGCCGGCGCGCCGACCTGCTCGCCTGCCACGACCTGCGTGACCTGCGGCCGCACCTGGTCTGGCACGGCGGCAGGCTGGTGGCGCGTGACGGCGCGCTGCTCGCCGGCGCCGGCGGGGCGCGCCAGCGGCCGCCGCTGCCAGCGAGCGTGCGCATCGACTGGGAGCGGGTGAGCTTCCACCTGTCCGCCGGCGGCGCGCGGGCGCGCGTCCTCGGCCTCGTCCCCGACCAGCTGGTGACCCATCACCTCGTCGAGGAGGTGACGGTGCGCGACGGGGTCGCCGTCGCCGATCCGGCGCGCGACATGCTGCAGATGGCGGTGGTCGAGCGCCACCACGGCAGCGGCCGCATGGGGCATGGCTTCGTGCGCGGCCTCGGCTTGCGGCGCGGCGCGCTCGCCTCGACGGTGGCCCACGATCACCACAACCTGGTGGTGGCGGGGGCGGACGAGCTCTCGATGGCCACGGCGGCGCGGCGCGCCGCCGCCCTCGGCGGCGGCCTGGTGGCGGCGGCGGGCGAGACGGTGCTCGCTGAGGTGCCGCTGCCCTACGCCGGCCTGATGAGCGACCGCCCGATCGAGGAGGTGCGCCGCCAGCTCGACGGCGCCCTGGCGGCCGCCCATCAGCTGGGGGCGGTGCTGCACGACCCCTTCATGGCCCTCTCCTTCGCCGCCCTCGAGGTGATCCCGAGCCTCAAGCTGACCGATCGCGGGCTGGTCGACGTCGACCGCTTCGAGCTGGTGCCGCTGTGGATCGATTGAGGCATGACGAGGTACCGCCAATGACCGCTTGCCGCTGCCAACTCCCGCTCGGTCTCGTCGTGGCCGTCGTCCTGCTCGCCGCCTGCGGCCGTGCCGATGGCGCCGCGGCGGCCGCGCCTGCCGCCGCCAAGCCGGCCGCCGGCCGCGCCGTCGCCACCTTCGCCATGGGCTGCTTCTGGTGCGCCGAGGATGCCTTCGAGGGGCAACCGGGCGTGCTGTCGGTGACCTCGGGCTACACCGGCGGGCACGTCAGGAATCCCAGCTACGAGGCGGTGTCCGCCGGCGGCACCGGGCACTTCGAGTCGATCGAGGTGGTCTACGACCCCCGCAAGACGAGCTACGAGAAGCTGCTCGCCACCTTCTGGCACAACGTCGACCCGCTCGACGCCGCCGGCCAGTTCTGCGACCAGGGGGAGCAGTACCGCTCCGCCGTCTTCGTGCACGGCGACGAGCAGCGGCGCGCCGCCGAGGCGAGCAAGCAGCAGGTGGCGAGCAAGCTCGGCCGCGCGCCGGCGACGCAGATCGTCGACGCCGGGCCCTTCTACGCCGCCGAGGCCTACCACCAGGACTTCGCCCGCAAGAACCCGCTCCGCTACCACTTCTACAAGACCGGCTGCGGCCGCGAGGCGCGGTTGCGGCAGGTGTGGGGCGGCGCGGCGGGCGGCGGGGGCTGAGCGGGTCACCACCGCCGGCTCTACCGCCAGGTGCCCGGTGAGCTAGGCTCTCGTCTACCGTGGCGCTCATCACCGGGGTGGCCGAGGCGGCTCGCGAAGCCGCGCCCGTGCGGCCCGTGGCCCACGAGGGCCAGGGAAACGCCGTCGCCGGCCGCGCCGTGCGACTGCTCGTCGCCGCGCTCTGGGTGGCGCTGGGGAAGCTGCTCGGCGCCTGGTTCCTCGAGCTGCCCGTGCTGGCGCTCTTCGGCACCACCTCGGTGACCTTCGTCACCGCCGCGGTGCTGTTCGGCTGGGAGGGCATCATCGCGGCGACGGCCCTGCAGCTCGCCTACCTCGACGTCCTGCAGGGGTTGGGCGGGGTCTACCCGTGGGCGAGCAGTGCCGGCTATGCGGCGGCGGCGATCCTCGCCTGGGTGACGTTCCGCTACGTGCCGCGGCTGGGGCGCGGCTTCCCCGATCTGCGCAGCCTCGGCTGGTTCGCGGTGTCAACCGGCCTCGGCGCCCTGCTCTCGACCTCCATCGTCGCCCTCACCGGCCACGAGGGGCACGTCCTCGAAGCGGTGGCTCTCTGGTCGCGCAGCACGGTGGTCTCGGTCTGGGTGCTGGCGCCGTCGCTGCTGGCGCTCGGCGACCGCCGGCTCCGGCGCTTCCTCGCCCCCATCCCCGGCGAGCAGGTGACGACGCCGGCGCGGCGGGTCGGCC
>DASYUP010000353.1:0-8652 GCA_036001185.1 Thermoanaerobaculia bacterium | reverse complement strand
GAGGGCGAGGTCCTCGGGCACCACGCCCACGCGGCGCTTCACCTCGACGCCGTCGCTCTCGGGGTCGCGACCGAGGATGCGCACGCTGCCGGCGCTCGGGCGCAACAGGCCGGTGAGGCACTTGATGGTGGTCGACTTGCCGGCGCCGTTGGGGCCGAGAAAGCCGTAGAAGCTCCCCTCCGGCACGGCGAGGTCGATGCCGTCGACGGCGACGAAGTCGCCGAAGGTACGGCGGAGGCCCTGAGTCGAGAGGGCCAGGCTCGGAGGCGGGGCCGTCGGATCCGGTTCGGCGTCGGGCATCGTGAGGTCGCGACGATGGCGGTCGGAGGGCAGTCTAGTCGAGACCCCCCCCCCGCTCCCCCACTCACCGACTCCGCCGCGGGTGGCCGCCACCTACCCCGGGTGCTCGAAGAGCTGGCGGATCTCGAGCTCGCCCTCGAAACTGGGGCCGAGGACGTCGGCGTGGAGCTGCATGAACTCCCGGCCCATGCGGATCGCCTCCTCCTTGGAGCTCGCCTCGAGGATGGCGTAGCCGCCGATGAGCTCCTTGGCCTCGGCGAAGGGGCCGTCGATGACGGTGGCCTTGCCGCCTTTGACCGTGACCTTCGCGCCGGCCGAGCTCGGCAGCAGGCCGCCGCTGTCGAGCAGGATGCCGGCCTCGCGCTGCTCCTTGGACGCCTTGTCGATGGCGGCCATCAGCGCCGGGCTGGGAGGCTTGCCGGCTTCGTAGTCGGTGTTGCCTTTGACGAGCATCATGAAGCGCATGGGGAGGCTCCTCGTGGTTTGCGAATGAGCCACCGGCGTGGCGGCCCTTTCTACCAGGAGCGACGAAGGAGGGCGGGTGGAATCGACAGCGGACGGGACAAGACGAGGCGGGCGGGCCGAGCCCCGCCCCTAGGCCGGAGAGATGCTCCCGCTACGGGGGAGCGGCGGTCACTCCCCCGCTACGTGCAGGGCCTCCCGTTGGGATCGAAGCCGCCGACACAGCCGGCGTGGCTGATGGTGATGCCGATGCGGGCGGAGGCGACGGTGAAGCCGTCGTTGACCTGGAAGAGGAACTCGTCGGTACCGCTGGTGCCGGTGCCGGGCGTAAAGACGACGAGGTTGTCGGCGAGGGTCGCCGGCACCTCACTGATCGTCGCGCCGGTGGAGGTCTTGAGCGTCCCCTTCGTCGGCAGCGTGAGGATCGAGAAGGTGAGCGCCGCGGCGGGCGCGCCGGTGGTGATCTCGAGCTGCGGCTCGAGGTCGTCGGGAAGGTTCCCGGACGCGGTGGTGTAGACCTGCAGGCCGCGCTGGAAGCCCTGGCCGACCAGGCTCTCATCGACCCGACCCTGGACCGAGAAGGTGTCGAGCGTGTCGTTGCGCAGCGCCGCGCTCAGGGGGGTGAGGATGTTGAAGCTGAACGAGCCCTGGCTGCCGGTCGGCCCCTCGGGCACCGGCATGCTGACGCCCGCGAGCGGGGTCGCCGGCGCCTCGAAGTCGCTGTCGGTGAGAGCGCCATCCTGGTCGGCGGTGCCGACGACGAACGAAGTGGCGAGGGAGTCGACGGTTCCCTTGTTGGTGTGCAGGCTCACGCTGGCGGCCGACAGCGACTCGGCGAGCGACTTGATGCCGCTGACGTTCCACTCGATCTGCATGCGCAGGACGCCGTTGGAGCCGGCGCCACCGCTGGCGTCGACCGCCGCCGCCATGAGGCCGGGCGTCGCCCCGGGCAGCGCGTTGTGGTTGTCGCCGAGGTGGTCGCCGTCGGCGTCGGCGACGTTGCCGGCGACCGCGGCGCCATCGGTGAGCTGCGCCTTGCCGGTGATAACGAAGCGGGTCTTGCCGGCGACGAGAGAGCTCGGAGGGACACCGGACGAGCCGCCAAGGGCGATGGTGAGCTCGTGGTCGGCCGGTGTCTCGACCTCCTGCGGCTCGGCGACCGCGTTCCCACTGACGACGGTCACGGTGGCGGTGCCGGTGTCGCAGCTTGGCGTGCCGCCGATGGTGCCACAGGCGCTGAAGTCGAAGCTGTCGCCGCCGATGAAGCCTGCCTCCGGGGTGTAGGTCACCGTCGCCGAGCGTTGCGGCGACTCGCTGCCAGGGGTGAGGGCGGAGAGCGTGCCGTGATGGGGGCCGCTGCCGGCGACGATGGCGAAGGCCACTTCGACGCCCGCGGGGGCGTCCGCCTTGAGCTTCACCACGACGCCGTGATCCTTCACCGCCTCGGCGACCACGTCGCGCGCGACCACTGTGGTGAGCGGTGGGTCGGGAGTGGTCGAGTCTCCGGGTGGATTGATGTGCACCGGCGCCATGCCGGTCTTGCCACCGGGGTCCTGCACGGTGAAGACGAAGCTGTCCTCGAGGTTGTCCGCCGTCGCCGGGGTGTAGATCACCGTCGCGCTGCTTCGCGGCGGCACCGGCGGCGTCGTGCAATCGTCGGGAGAGCAGCCAGGGGGATCTCCCGGTGACGGCGGCGGCCCTTGCGTCACGGCGCCCAGCGAACCGTGCGTGGGGCCGCTGGCGATCGAGAAGACAAGGTCGTCGCCGTCGGGGTCGCTGCCCGTGAGGGTGATGGTGAGAGGCGCCGCGCCGCTGGTGGTCACGTCCTGTGGGTTGGCCGTCGGGGCGTGGTTGGCGAAGAAGCTCTCGAGCGTGACCTGCGCCCCCGGACCCACCTGCACGTCGCGGGCGAGGAAGGCGCCGGTGACGTTGGCGTTCTGCTGGACGTGCAGCGTGCCGTTGGGGACGTAGAAACTGGCCTGGGCGACGCAGCCGCCACCGATCTTGGCGGCCTGGGGGCTGGCGCCGAGGGCGCCGGTGCTGCCGTTGATGCCGGCGACGAAGATCCCGATGTCGGAGGCGGTGAGCCCGAAGCCGGCAGCCGGACCGATGAAGGAGTTCTGATCGAGGGAGAACTTCCCCTCCACCCGCACCTCGGAGTGTCCCTGGAACCGCAGCGACGTCGTCTTGCCGGAATTGATCTCCCGCACGTTGTAGATGCCGCCGGTGAAGGTGACCACGCCGTTCTGCCCGGCGGTGATGACGCCGTAGTCCCCAGGAGGCAGCGTCGCCGAGCCGCCGGCCGGCACGGACACGTCGGCGGCCGCCGGACGCGGTTCCTCGGCGGCGAACGCCGGCGGCGTGGCGAAGACCGGCAGCGACAGCGGCGAGCAGGTGAGGCCCGGCTGGCTGCCGTTGTTGAGCAGGCTGTTGCAGAAGGCGGTGCCGAAGATCGCCCCCTGGTTCTTCACCTGGATGCTGTCGGCCTTGACCGTGTAGCCGGCCGGCGTGGTGACGCCGACGCCGACGCAGAGCCTGCGATTGGCGCAGCCGAGGGTCGGTTCGCTGCCGCCGGTGTTGACCACCACGTCGCCGCTGAGCACGCGCGAGCCCTGGTCGAGGGCGATGCTGTTGCTGGCGAAGAGCACCACCGGTGAGAAGCCCGGCGGCACGAAGGCGGCGCCGGTGACGTAGGACGGCGGCTGGGGTGGCGGTGGCGGCCGGCGCCGGCCGCCGCGCGCGGCCGAGGCGTCGGACGGGAAGAGGGCCGCGGCGAGGACGGCGGCAAGGGCGACCGAGCAAGACAGAGAACGGAGCGTGCGTTGCCGGGTCATGGGGCCTCCGGTGCGCGGCTGGGGACGAGCAGCATCGTCCCTGATTACTCTCGGCTGCGAAGAGGGTTGAAACTACACCCCTTCCACTGCCAAACACAACCCGGGGGCTGAGGCAGGGGCCGTGGGGATCTCCGCCACCGATCGCCGGGACGGCGCCCTGCGTGCGAGCGTTCATACAGCCCGTTAGGATGTCCGGACGCTTCCCGGGACGACCGGTGGGCGGGAGCTTGCCGCGGAGCCGGCACGCTCCAGCGTTCCACGGACAGGATCCTATTGACCCCGTGTCGTTTGATGCCGTTGCTCGGCGGCGGATCGGGTGCCGGCACCCCCCTTGCTATCGGCGCATAAGTCGATCAACTGATTCACGCCGAGGAGGACGCGTCATGGATCACGGGCATCGCGGTTTGTCGTCGCTGCTGGCCGGCTCGCTCCTTCTGCTCCTGGTCGCCTGCGACGGGTCGTCGTCGCCGACGCAACCAGGAGGGCCTGTCTCATTCACCACCATTCACTCCGGGACGAGCCTCGGCTTCTCGCCCTTCAGCAATGGCACGGCGATCAACGATCGCGGCACCTGGCAGGGGGTGTGGGAGCAGCTCGGACGGACCGGGTCCGCGCCGGCGGTCGACTTCTCCCGCGAGATGGTGCTGCTGGCAACTGGTCCCGGCTGCGGTGGAGAGACGACGATCCGGTCGGTGACCCAGGACCGCGGTCGGGTCGTGGTCGACGCGCTGGCCACGAGCTGCGACAACGTCATCTGCATCGCTGCCGACTACTCGGTACACGCGGTGAGGGTGTCGCGGACGTCGGGAGCGGTCGACTTCGTCGTCAGCTCCGTCTCGAAGCACTGCTGAGCCGCCGCGCGCCGCGTCGTCGGCGCTCGCCCGCCGCCTGGTGACGAAGGGTGGGTTAGAGTCCACCGCACCATGGCCGAGGGCCGGGCGCCGCTCGACCCCGCGTGCTGGCAGCGGGTGGCCGAGCTCTTCGACGAGCTGGCGGAGCTGCAGCCGGCGCCGCGCGCCCTCAGGCTCTCCGAGATCGCCGCCGCCGACCCCGAGCTCGCGGCCGCCCTCGCACCGCTGCTCGCCGCCGACGCTCGCGGTGGGCCGCTCGACGCCGACATCGCTCTCGACGCGCTGGCGGACGAGCTCACCCCCGCCGAGCCGCCACCCGAGCGCGCCGGGCCCTTTCGCATCGTCGGCCTGCTGGGGCGCGGCGGCATGGCCGACGTCTTCGCCGCCGAGCGCGACGACGGCGCCTTCGAGCAGAGCGCGGCGATCAAGGTGCTGCGCCGCGGCCTCGACACCGCCGACCTGCTGGCGCGCTTCCTGCGCGAGCGCAGCATTCTCGCCCGGCTCGAGCATCCGGCCATCGCCCGCCTGCTCGACGGCGGAACGCTCGCCGACGGCCGCCCCTACCTGGTCATGGAGCGGGTCGACGGCGAGCCCATCCACCACTTCGTCGAGCGCCGCCGGCTGGGCGTCGAGGAGCGCTTGCGCCTGCTGCTCGTCGCCTGCGATGCCGTTGCCTACGCCCATCGCAACCTCGTCGTCCACCGCGACCTCAAGCCCTCCAACGTGCTGGTCAGCGATGGCGGCGCGTCCGGCCCGCAGGTGAAGCTGCTCGACTTCGGCATCGCCAAGATCCTCTCCCCCGATGGCGAGCGCGGCAGGACGACGCGCGAGGTGCGGCTGCTCACCCCCGCCTATGCCGCGCCCGAGCAGCTCGCCGGCGAACCGACGACCACCGCCACCGACGTCTGGGGCCTCGGCGCCCTCGCCTTCGAGCTGCTCGTCAGCGAGCCGCCGCTGGCGCAGTCGCGGCGCTCCGGCGACCCGCTGGCGTCCGCCCTCGCACCGCCGCCGCGCGCCAGCAGCCGCGCCCTCGAGATAGGCGGCGACGGCGCCGGGTCGCGGCGCTGGGCGGCCCGCCTGCGTGGCGATCTCGACACCATCGTCGGCAAGGCCCTGGCCGTCGATCCCGGCCGCCGCTACCCGTCGGCCGAGGCGTTCGCCGACGACCTGCGCCGCCACCTCGACGGCCGTCCGGTGGGCGCGCGGCCCCACTCGCTCGGCTATCGGGTCGGCAAGTTCGTGCGCCGTCACCGCCTCGGCGTCGCCGCCGCGGTGCTCGTCGCCCTGTCGCTGGTCGCCGGCGTCACCGTCGCCACCTGGCAGGCGCACGAGGCGCGCCGCGAGCGCGACGTGGCCGAGCGGGCGCGCGTGCGCAACGAGAAGCTCATCGACTTCATGCTCGGCGACCTGCAGGAGAAGCTCGAGCCCAGCAACCGGCTCGACGTCGTCGCCGACCTCGCCGGCGCGGTCTTGAAGTCGCTCGACGCCATCCCACCCATCGAGCGCACCAAGGTGTCGGCTGCGCAGCGTGCGCGGGTGCTCGCCCAGCTCGCCGCGATCCTGCAGTTCCAGGGAGATCCCAAGCAGGCGGAGGCGAGGCTGCGCCAGGCGATCGCCGTGCTCGTGCCGCTGGCCAGCGGTCCCGCTTCCCCGCCCGAGGCCGGCATGCGCTTGGCGGAAGCACGGACCGAGCTGGTGCGCGTGCTGTCGGACCAGGGCGACCCGGTGGCCGCCACCGCAGCGGCACACACCGCCATCCGCGGCTGGCGGGCGCTCGTCGCCGCGCGCCCGCAGGATCCCGAGCAGCGGGTGGGGCTGGCCCACGCGCTCAACGAGGCCGGCCGAGTCTTCCTGGTGGCCGGCCACAATCTCGACGCCCGGCAGAGTCACCTCGAGGCCATCGCCCTCTTCGACGCCCTGCCGCCCGCGGTGCGCGATGCGCGCGACGTGGGGATCGACCGCCTCAACGCCCGCCTCTATGCCGGGCGCACCCTCGAGTCCACCGGCGAGTTCGAGGCCGCCTCCGACCAGCTCCGCATCGCCATCGCGCAGGCCACCGCCCTGTCGAACGCCAATCCCAAGGACAACTTCGCCCGCCACCAGGTCTCTATCGTCACCAACGACATGGGCCGTGTGCTACGCAAGACCGGGCGTCTCGCGGAGGCGGCCGCGACCTTCACCAGGGCGCTGGCGATCACCGAGGAAGTGGTGGCCCGCGACCCCGGCAACCTGTTCTTCCGCTCCGACCTCTCGGCCTGCCACGCCTTCCTGGGTCGGGTCCACGAGATGCAAGGCAGCCTCGACGTGGCGCTCGCCGAATTCCACGCCGACGTGACGATCAACGAGGCGCTGATCGTCAAGCAGCCAGACAACGGGTCCTGGCAGGGATTCCTGGCCGACGCCCTCACCAACGAGGGACGCGCGCTGATGGGACTGAGTCGCCTCGACGAGGCGATGCGCGCGCACCAGCGCGCCCTGACGATCCGCGAACGCTCGCTGCGCGAGACTGCCGACGACGCGGTGGCCCAGGCCGACGTTGCCGAGAGCCTCCTCGAACGCGGCCGCGTGCGGACGCGCGTCGGCCTGCCCGAGGCGGCGAAAGCAGACTGGAAGCGGGCCGGGGAGCTGCTCACTTCCGCTCTGCGCACGTCGGACTACCAGGTCCACCGCATCCGCTTCGCCCGCACCCTGCTCGAGCTGGGCGATGTGAATCGCGCCCGGCCGGTCGTCGAGAGGCTGCTGAGCGAGCGCTGCAACTCGCCCGAGCTGCTCGAGCTGGCGCGAAAATGGAAGCTCGCCGCCTGAGGCGCGGCGCCGGGAGCTGGCGCGACGGGGGGCGCCGCCGCTGTCCGCTGGTGGAACGGCCTGCCCGCTAGCGATCGTCAGACAGTTGCCGCCCCGGAGCACCGGATTCTCTCGCAACAGGCTGTGGCTCCAAGAGTTGAATGGCACGCGGCGGTCACGGCACAGGCGTTGAAGTGCGCAGCTGCGGGAGGAGCACTGCGATGACCCGAGATCTCCGAGTGGCGGTGCGCGGCCTGCTCAAGGCGCGGGGCGTTGCCCTGGTGGCGGTGATCACGCTGGCCCTGGGCATCGGCACCACCACTGTCGTCTACAGCATCGTCGACGGGGAACTACAGGTGTGGGTGGCGTTGCCGGCGGCGCTACTCGCCGCCGTGCTGGTCGCCTGCTACCTACCCGCGCGGCGCGCCGCCGCCACCGAGCCCTCGTCGGTGCTGCGCCAGGACTGAGGCGGTCGGTGCCCGCGCTGCGGGGTGGAGAGCTGAGGTGGGCGGAGGGCGGCCACGGCTGCGTCCGGTGGCGAGGGCGATCTGGCGTTGCTGATCGGCGGTGCCGGCAGCTCTCGACTGAGGTCCCGGCCGCTTGTGACGGTGTAGGTGCTGTGGAGATCGGTGACCAGCAGCTCGTGCCGCGGTGGCAGGTCCTGATGGGCGCGAAGCTCGGCCACCCCCGCTGCCAGTCGTTGGCCTGCCGGCTGGCTTGGTCGCGACAGAGCCTCATGGGAGCGGCGAGCGCGATGGGGCTGTCGAGGGCCACGCGCAGCGGCCGCGCGTTGTGCCGCTCGCCACCCAGACGCCGTGCGCCGCGGCGCGAGGTTGGTCGCTCGCTGGCGTCATGCGGTGCGCCCAGCAAGGCTCTGGCGCCCGATTCCGTTTGTGGCGGGCAGAGGCATCGGGTGCCCCGGTCCGCAACTTCACCATCCCCAAGATGCTGCGGCCTTACTTTCTTCACCACCGGGAGCTGCTCGGCCGCCTCTGTCAGGCCGGTTGGCAGGTGGTGAGCGAGCTCATGCGGGTCGCCACCGGCGATCGCGATCTGTTGCCGGGGATGGTCGCCGTGATCCAGACCAGTTGCCCCTCTCGCCCTCACCAGTGCCTCCCATCTGTCATCAGTACCACCCGCATCCCATCGCGGCGTCTCACACTCCCTCCATCGCTCCACCAGGGCCGCTCACCGGGCGGCCTCCGGGCGGTGGTAGGCCCATACGCCGAAAAGCAATCACCTATCCCTAAACGTGCGCTAAGTTCCTCTACTGCTTCAGTTGCCGCTCCAGCTCCGCCAGCGCGTCGCGGAGCCGCTCCCGCTCCATCCCTTCGCTCTTGCCCGCCAGGTGCGCCGTCACGACGTCGCGCAGCCGCGCGCGTGAGCGCATCAATCCGAGGCTCAGCCGCGCCGCTCCCCAC
>DASYUP010000352.1:0-11251 GCA_036001185.1 Thermoanaerobaculia bacterium | reverse complement strand
CAACTCCCAGCAGCTGGGAGAGCCCGAAGGAGGTCGCCGCCTGCACCAGGGTGGCGGCGGCGGTGGCGAGCGCGATGGGCAGCAGGAGGTCCACTCGCTTGCCCACCAGCACCTTGTCGATGAGGAATTTCGAGCTCGCCGGCAGCACCAGACCGGCGAGCCGCGAGATGATCATCAGCAGCAGGCCGAGGGAGAGGCGTCGGCGCCGCTCCCAGATGATCTCGCGCGCCTCGCGCCACACCGTCGACAGCGGCGGCGCCTTCTTGCGCGGCTGCTGCTCGGCGCTGGTTGAGGCGGCAGCGGTGGAGGCGGTGCGGCGCGCCATCCTACGGCCCAGCCTGGTGCCCCGTCGAGATCGCCACGGGCCGCTGCGCGGTCCTCACGATGACAACGGGCCGCTCTGCGGCCCGCGCGATGACGTCGAGAGCTGTCATCGCGAGCGAAGCGAAGCGATCTCGACGTCCACTCAGTCGACGATCTCGAGCAGCGGCCGCAACCGCGAGGCGCGGCCCGAGCGGCGCAGCTTGCGCAGCGCCTCCGACTCGATCTGCCGCACCCGCTCGCGCGTGACGTTGAACGAGCGGCCCACCTCCTCGAGGGTGAGCTCGCCGTCCTCGGCCATGCCAAAGCGCATGCGCAGCACGCTCTCCTCGCGCGGCGTCAGCGTGCGCAGCACCTCCATCGTCTCGCGCCGCAGGTCGGCGGAGAGGAAGGAGGAGAGCGGCGATTCCGCCTGGTGGTCGGGCAGGATGTCGCCGAGGTAGCTGTCGCCGTCCTCGCCGATGGGCGTGTCGAGGGAGATCGGCTGCTGCACGATCTTCTGGATCTCGCGCACCTTGGCCGTCGGCAGGTCCATGCGCTGGCCGATCTCGTCGGGCGTCGGCTCGCGGCCGAGCTCCTGCACCAGGGCGGTGGTGGTGCGGCGCAGCTTGTTGAGCGTCTCCAGCATGTGCACCGGGATGCGGATGGTGCGCGAGTGGTCGGCGATGGCGCGGGTGATCGCCTGGCGGATCCACCAGGTGGCGTAGGTGGAGAACTTGTAGCCGCGGCGATACTCGAACTTCTCGACCGCGCGCATGAGGCCGATGTTGCCCTCCTGCACGAGGTCGAGCAGCTGCATGCCGCGATAGGTGTACTTCTTGGCGATCGACACCACCAGCCGCAGGTTGGCGCGGATGAGCTGCTCCTTGGCGCGCTCGCACTCGGCCTCGCCCGTGCGCACCCGCTTCATCGCCTTCTCGAGGTCGCGCCAGGAGATGCCGGCACCCGCCTCGAGGCGGCGCAGCTCGGCGCGGCGCTCGGTCGCCCGCTTCTTGTAGAGGGTCTTGAGCTGCGCCGAGTTGGTGGCCTTGAGCTTCTTCTCCGCCGCCTTGGCCTCCTGCGCCGCGCGCGACAGCCGGCGATAGATGACGTCGAGCTCGGCGAGCAGGCGGTTGCGCACCTGGCCGGCGGGGTCGATGCTGCGGATCTCCTTCGACAGCTTGGCCAGCAGGCGATCAGCCTCGCGCTCGAGGGTGCCGCGATTGCGGTCGGTCGCCTTGCCGGCGGCGAGCCGGGCGCGCACCTCGGTGTAATCCTCGCCGATCTTCGCTACCTTGCGGAAGACCACCAGGGCCTTGTCGATGCGGAGCTTGCGCTTGCCGTCGAGGCGCTCTTCGAGGCCGTCGAGGGCGGCGAAGGATTCCTCGAGCTCCGCGAGGCCGCTCTCGTAGAGGCGCAGCAGCTGGGCCAGCAGCGGCTCGAAGTCGGCGAGCGCGAGGTAGACCTCGGCCTGGCCGCGCTCCAGCGCCTCGGCGAGCACCACCTCGCCGGCGCGGTCGAGCAGGGCCACGGCGCCCATCTCCTGCAGGTAGAGGCGGACCGGGTCGCTCGACACGTCGTCGGCGTCGTGGACCACCGTCTCGGCCTCGGCCCGCTCCTTGGCCGCCTCGCTCTCCACCTCGTCGTCGATCGGGTGGTTGTGGTAGAGCTGGGGGCGGTCGACCACCACCACCCCCTCGTCGGCGAAGCGGACGTAGAGGTCCTCGACCTCCCCCGGCTGCTCCAGGACGCTCTCGGGCAGGGCGTCGTAGATCTCGTCGTAGAGCAGGTAGCCATGGGCCTTGCCCCGCTCGAGGAGCTGGCGGATGGCGTTCGCGAGCACGTCCTGGGGGCGCAACTTACGGTCGGTCAAGCCTTTCTCCTAGTACACGGCGGGGCGAGGAGGGTGGTCGGATAGCCCCCGCTATTGATGAAAAGGCGCTCTCGGCGGCCAACTATTCCACCCCCGCCTCCCCTTGGAACACGCTAAGGGGGCTGGCTCTTCCCGGTGCGCGCTCGCCCCCCACCCGAGGTTGGACGCCCGGGGGGCAGGGGAGGAAACCAGGCGGAGGGGTTGGGTGTTCCCGGCGGCGCCCCCGGAAGCGAAACATCCCCGCGGCCGGGCCACGGGGATGCTCTTCGATCGCTGCGGGTGGGACCCCGGCTCGAGGGGCACGCCGGGGTGGCGGGGCCCCCGCCGAGCGGGAGCCCCTGCGAGCCGCTCGCGCTTACGGTTGCGGCGCGTTCGGGTCCGGGATGTCCGGCACGGTGGGCACGTTGGTGCCCCCGTGGCCCTGGAGCAGCCCGTTGTGGGCGGGAGCGAGGAAGGGGAATCGCGACAGGAAGTCCTTGTCGTTGACCTCGACGCCCTTGGAGAGCCCGGCCGCCGGGTCGCCGGCGGCGATGAGGCTGATCAGGACGCTGTTGACGTTCACCTGGTGCATGTTCGCCGCGGCCCCGCCGCCGAGGCGGCGGCCGTTCGGGAAGCTCGAGTCGATGGCCGCGTCGAGGGTGATGACGTCACCAGTGGACCCATTCGCCACCGGGATCGGGCGACCCAGGTTGATGGCGTTGATGATGTCCAGGCGGGGGCCCTTGAGGGTGGCGACGGTGGCGTCGGGCAGGCCGAGCGCCTTGTAGACGCCGAGCGCATCCAGGTCGCGCACCAGCACTGGGAAGAGGATGTTGGCCCCGAAGTTGGTCACATCGGTGGCGGGACTGGTGCGGAGGTACCTGGTCTGGCTCTGCGTGCCGACGAGGCCGGCGTTGAACAGCGGCAGGGCGTTGCGGCCGACCTGCACGAACTCGCCGGACCCCTTTTCGCCGGTGACGACGTTGCTGGGGTCGACGGTCTGGACCTTGCGGCGGGAGATGCTCGCCCACACCCGCAGCAGGCTGTCGGTGCTGCTCGCCTGCAGCTGCCCGTTGTGGGGGATGCCGGCGGGGAAGAGCTCGCTGGTGGGGATCTCGAGGGCGATCGAGAAGACGTTGAAGCCGGTGAAGACGTCCTCGATGGGGGTCCGGCGTGCACCGGCGATGCCGCCGAGGTCGCCGCGACCCAGGTTGACGATGTCGAAGATGCCCTTCTCGTCGAGCTGGTAGGGATCGTCGAACTGGCCGGCGATGATGCGGCCGCCGTTGCCGAGATCGTGAATGAAGGTGTCGACGAAGTCCTGACCGTAGAGAGCATTCTCGCGGCTCGCCGGGTCGCCGCTGTTGTAGCCGGCGAAGGGGCCGAGGCCGTAGACCAGCCGATCGGTCTGCGGGCCATGGTTGTTCGGCAGCACCTTGAGTCCGGCGCCCAACACCTCGCGCCCCTGCCCGGGCGCGAAGACCTGCGTCACCGTCATGGTCTCGGTACCGCCGCTGATCTGCCAGAGCAGCTCGTTGCCGCCGCCCAGGCCGTCGGTCGGGCTCGGTGCGGCCTCGGGCGTGAGCTTGTTGGTGAACTCGACGCGGTAGACGGCGGCGTCCTTCAGGTTGGTGCCCTTGGCGACGTGGAACTCGTAGCGGTAGCCGTTGCAGGCACGGAAGCCCTGGTTGCCCTGGCCGGGCTCATGGAGCGGGTTGAAGTCCCTGATCAGGTAGAGCTTGTCGTGGGCGCCGTTGGACACCCAGGCGAAGGTGTCGGTGTTGTCGGCGCAGGGCTCGTTGAGGACCGCGAGGGCCTCGCGGTGGCTCGACGCGCTCGCCGGCACACCGGCCACAGCGGCCAGCAGCGCGGCGAGCAGAGTGGTTCGTTTCAGGTTCATTCCATCCTCCTTGTCGGTTTGGCTTGCCTGACAACACCACTACGAGGTCGCTGCGAGCTTGGATGAGTGCGCGTTGGCGGCGTCTATACTGCCGACCCCGATGAGCCCTCCCGCCGGTCTGCGCGAGCGGGTGCCGCTCGCGCCCTTTACCACCCTCGGCATCGGCGGCCCGGCGCGCTGGCTGGTGGAGGCCGACGGTGAGGAGCAGCTGGCGGCGGCGCTCGCGTGGGCGGGCCAGCGCGGAGTGCCGCTCTTCGTGCTCGGCGGCGGCAGCAACCTGCTGGTCGCCGACGAGGGGTACCCGGGGCTGGTGCTGCGGGTGGCGCTGCGCGGAGTGAGCTGGGAGGCTGGCGACGGTGACGTCACCCTACGCGCCGCCGCCGGCGAGCCGTGGGATCCGCTGGTGGCGGCGGCGGTGGAGCGCGGGCTCGCCGGCCTCGAGTGCCTGTCCGGCATCCCCGGCTCGGCGGGAGCGACGCCCATCCAGAACGTTGGCGCCTACGGCCAGGAGGTGGCGGAGACCGTCGCCTCGGTGGAGGCGCTGTCGCGTGCCGATGGCACCCGGCGCCATTTCACCGCCGGCGAGTGCGGCTTCGCCTACCGTGACAGCGTGTGGAAGCGCGCAGAGCGGGACTGCTGGGTCATCGCCGCCGTCTCCTATCGTCTCGGCGCCGGGGGCGCGCCGGCGGTGCGCTACCCGGAGTTGCAGCGCCACCTCGAGGATAGCGGCGACGGCGCGCCCGACCTGGCGCGCGTGCGTGAAGCGGTGCTGGCGCTGCGACGACGCAAGGGCATGGTCCTCGACGCCGGCGACCCCGACACCCGCAGCGACGGCTCGTTCTTCGTCAACCCGGTGATCGCGGCGGCCGAGCTGCCGGCCTTCCTCGCCCGCGTCGCTGAGACCGGGATCGCCGCTGAGAACATGCCTCGTTACCCGGCGGCGGGCGGCGGCGTGAAGCTCTCGGCGGCGTGGCTCATCGAGCGCGCGGGGTTCGCCAAGGGACACCGCCACGGCGGGGTGGGGATCTCGAGCAAGCACGCGCTGGCACTGATCAACCGCGGAGGCGGCACGGCTCGCGAGATGGTCGAGCTGGTGCGCGAGATCCGCCGCCGCGTCGCCGACCGCTTCGGCGTGCTGCTGGTGCCCGAGCCGAGCTTCGTGGGATTTGAAGGGGACCCGCTGGCGGCGCCGTAGCTCGGGCGATGGATCGCATCGCGGTGTTTCCATGGTCAGGGAGAGGTGGATTCCCTCTCCTGCTAAGATTTCTGTCGGTTCGCCGGCCGGTCACACCATGGAAGAACAGCTCACTCCCGCCCCGCAGCTGCTCGGTGCCGGCCTTCCAGCTGGCCTGTGGATGGAGCATGGCTGGCAGCGCGCCGGAAGGCGGGTGGCGGTGCCCCTGCTCGGAGCGCTGCTGTTGGCCGGCGGCCTCGCCCTGACGGTTCGGCCGGCGCGCCTTGCCGGCGCGGAGCCCGCCCCGCTGCCGGCGCCGCCTTCCGCACCGCTGATCCGGCAGCTGGCGAGCGGCCTCGCCCACCAGGGCGCGGCGATCGGCAGCGCCGTCGCTGCCACCGCGCGGGCGCTCGAGGAGGGCGCCAAGCCGCCGGCGGCGCCCGCCGAGCCGAAGTCGCTGCGCGAGCTCGGCCGCGGCGAGGCGAGCTGGTATGCCGGCGGCTTCGAGGGTCGCCCCACCGCCAGCGGCGAGCTCTACCGCGCCGCTGCAATGACCGCCGCCCACCGCACCTTGCCCTTCGGCAGCCTGCTGCGGGTCACCAACCTGCGCAACGGTCGCAGCGTGGTGGTGCGGGTCAACGACCGCGGGCCTTTCCATGCGCGTCGCATCGTCGACCTGTCGCGGGCGGCGGCTGCCGAGATCGGCATGATGCGCCGCGGCCGCGCCAAGGTCCGCCTCGAGCTGCTGGCCGCCACGCGCTGACCCCGGCTGGCCCACGGCGCGCGATCAGGTCGCGTCCGCCCGCCAGGGGGCCACGGTCATCGTCTCGTAGCGGCCGAGCGTGACCTCGCCGGGCGGGGAGCCGCGCGCCTTGCGCACCTCGCTGCAACGCGTCCAGTGCACCGCCACCCGCCCTCCTGCCCTGGCCTTCGAGTGGCCGGCCGCGAGGGCGGCGGCGAAGCGGGCGGTGTCGCGCGGCAGCCGCTCGAGGTCGGCGGGGTTGCGCACCACCACGTGGGAGCCGGAGCCGGCGGCGACGTGGAACCAAAAATCGCGCGGCGCCGCCAGTCGCACGCTCAGCAGGTCGTTGTCGGCGGCATTGCGGCCTACCAGCACCAACATGCCATCGGGCGAAGTGAAGCGCTTGGCGATCGAGCGGCCCTGCCAGAGCCCCTGGTCGGGGTCGGTGGGACCCGGAGGAGAACGCCGCTCGCTCACGCTGGGCGCACCCGCGGCAGGACGGCGTCAGCCCTGCGGTCGCGGCTCCGCCGCCACCTCGTCGTAGAGGGCGACGAAGCTGGGCGGGAAGGCGTCGGCCACCGGGCGGACGGGGGAGGGCAGGCCGACGCAGCGGCGCAGCTCCTCGCGCGCCTGCTGCTCGTTCTGCTCGCCGAGCGCGGGCTGGATGGCGTGCAGCCCGTGCAGCGCCGCGGCCTTGAGCAGGCACGCGTGGGCCATCGCCCGCGGCTCGCTGAACTGGGCGGTGGCGAGCACCGACAGCGTGGCCGCGTAGTCGCCGGACAGGTAGGCGGCCGCTGCCCGCTGGAGATCGTCGGGCGGCGGCTTGACCGCCGCCCGCAGGTCGCGCAAGGCGACGCGCAGGGCGTCCTGGATCCGCTGCAGCTCGGGCGCCGGCGTCCCCAGGTCGGCGGCCGCCGCGCCGGTGAGCAGCTCCTCGAGCTTCTCGCAGCGCTTGGCGATCGCCTCCGGCAGCGGCGCCAGCGAGCGGGTGACGAAGGAGACGCTCTTGCGCGCTTCGTCGGCCGTCTTGTGCAGATCGGCCAGCCCGCGTTGCGCCTGGCCCGCCAGCGCGTCGCGGCGGGCGGTGGCGTCGGTCAGCAGCGACTCGAGCTCGCGGCGGGCCTGCTGCGCCAGCCGCCCGGCCTCGGCAGCTTTGTCGGGATCGAGGTCGGTCTGCGACCGGCCGAGCAGGGCGCGGGCGCTGGCGAGCTGCGCCGTCGCCGGCTGCTGGCGGGCGGCGAAAGATGGCGAGCCCTCGCGCCAGACGCCGCGCATGACCGGGCTCCCCTCGACGCCCGCCACCTGGAAGGCGGCCGCCGCGGCGGCCTCGACCTCACGCTGCGCCTGCGTCACGGCGTCGGAGGTCTGGCCCATGCGCGCCTGACAGGCCTGGCGGCGCACTGCCAGATCGCGCTCCTCCTCCTTCGACAGCTTGCCCTGCTTGGCGGCAACGTCGAAGACGTCGAGGGCGCTCTTGCACTGCCCCTGTTCGGCAAGCGCCACGCCCAGCCAGTAGTGGGGCGTATAGCGGCGAAAGAGGGTGCCGGCGCCGAGAACGCCGGCAGCCTCCGGGCGCTCGGCGATGGCCAGCCGGAGCTGGCTCGAGGCCTCGGTCCAGCGCTTCTGCGCGATGGCGTCGAGGGCCTTCTTGTAGGCCTCCTTGTAGTCGGCGTGCGCGGTGGCGGCGACGAGGCCGCCGACGAGCAGGGTGACGAGCAGCGGGCTCCGACGGCAGCAGACGAGCGGTCGCCGGGCTGTCAGCGCCACCAGCCGGCCTCCTTGAAGTACTGCATGGTCTCGAGCGGCAGCAGCTCTACCTTGCAGGTCGCCGCCTGCCCGACGACGGCGTCGACCTCGCAGAGGCCCGGGTTGGCGGCACCGGGGTGACGGAGGCTGAGGGTGTAGTGGCCGGGTGGCACCGTCAACAGCAGCGGTGTCTCTCGCTGCTGGGGCAGCGGCAGCTCGCGGCCGTCGGCGGCCCGCAGGGACTCGAGCTCACCCCAGGGGGTGCCGAGCACGAGCACCGTGGCGGCGGCTGCCGGTGCCGCCGCGGTGGTGCCTGCCGGCAACGGAGCGAGCAGCTGCGGGGTTGCCGCCTCGGCGCTGCCGCGTCCATGCAGCAGCCAGGCCCCGAGGACGACGAGCAGCAGGAGAACCGCCGCCGCGGCGGCGAACAGCGGCCAGCGACGGGCGAGCAGGCCGGGAGCGGCGCTGCGGGCGGGAGCGGCAGCGGGGGCGGCCGGCGCGGCGACGGCGCTCGGGGGCGTCGGGGCCGCCCGCGAAGGAGCGCTGCGTGAGGCAGCGCCAGCCGCGGCGATGCCTGGAGTCGCGGTGCCGCGGGAGCCGCCACCCCTCGGAGCCGGAGGCCTGGCGGCGGGAGGCACGGGAGGCGGAGCCAGGGCTGCGGCCCCCAGCGCCGCGTCGACGTCGGGGAGGGCGTCGGCGGAGCCGAGCAGCGGCGCCGGGGCGGGTGATGGCGCAGAAGCCGGGGGCGCAGGAGCCGGCGGCGGGGTCGACGCCGCCACACGTTCGAGCACGGCCCGCGCCGCCAGGGGTGGTGGGGGCGCCGCGGGAGCCGGCGTGGGCGGGGCCGGCCGTGGCGGCGGCATCGCTTGTCGCACCGTCTTGTCCGGCAGCAGCGGCGGCACGGCGGCCGGCGGCGGCGGCGGCGGTGGGGAGACGGGAGCCGGCGAGAATGCCGTTGGGGGAGGCGGCGGGGCGACCGCAGGCCGGGCGACCTGGGGCACGGCGGCCGGGGTCGGCGCCTGCGGTCGTGGCGGAGGCATCACCCGCGTCGGCCAGTCGAAGCTGCCCGCGCCCGGCAAGGGCGGCAACAGGGGCGCCGCCTGGGCAGGCGGCGGTGGAGGAGCAACCGCCAGGGACGGCGCAGCAACGCCGGGCATCGCGAGGGCAGGCGGGGGCGGCGGCACGGCGAGCGGCCGCGGCAGCGCCGGGGGCGGCGGCGGAGGCGCCGCCATCGCCGGCGTGCTGGCGGTCGTCCCCTCGGCGCTCACCACGGTGGGCCTCGTTCCGCTGCCGCCCGCCGCGGCGGGGGCCGCCGGCAGCGGCGGCAGCGGCGCGGCTGGCGGCACCACCGGCGGGAGCTCGGGCAGCAGGGGGATCGGCTGCGTGATCGGCCCCCCCTCGCGCTCGCCGTCGGCGTGGGACGGCGCGCCCGCCGGCGTGGCGGCGGCCGGCGCGGGCGCCACCGCGGCGACGACGAACGGCTGGCTGCCGAGCTCGCGGCGCACCGCCTCGAGGTCGCCGATCACCGGCTCGAAGGTCTGGTAGCGCCGCTCGCGGTCCTTCTCGAGACAGCGGTCGACGATCTGCTCGAGAGCCGGCGGGCAGTCGGGCACCAGCTGGGTCACCGGCACCGGCGTGCGGTTGAGGATCTCGTCCATCAGCACCGAGAGCTGCCGCCCCTGGAAAGGCTTGGCATAGGTGATCAGCTCGTAGGCAACGACGCCGAAGGAGAAGATGTCGGTGCGGATGTCGAGCTCCTGGTCGCGGAGCTGCTCGGGCGACAGGTAGCCGAGGGTGCCGATGGCGACCCCCTTCTGCGTCAGCTGGCTGGTGGCGGTTGCCAGCTTGGCGATGCCGAAGTCGAGGATCTTGACCTGGCCGTTCTCCAGCACCCGCAGGTTGGCGGGCTTGATGTCGCGATGGATGACCTGCTTGCTGTGGGCGTAGGCGAGCCCGGCCGCCACCTGCAGCAGATAGTCGACCCGCTGGCGCATCGGCAGCGGGTCGCGGCGCCGGATCTTGACCAGCAGGTCTTCGCCGGGCAGGTACTCCTGCACCAGGTAGGCGAGCTGGTCCTCGACGCCGAAGTCGTGGACGATGGTGACGTTGGGGTGATCGAAGCGGCCGGCGATCTCGGCCTCGCGAAAGAACCGCCGGGCCATGTCCTGGTCGGCCACCGAGCAGGTCTTGATCGCCACCAGCCGCTTGATGAACGGATCGCGCGCTTTGTAGACGGTGCCGAAACCGCCCTCGGCGATCTTCTCCAGGACCTCGTACTTGGCGATGCGCTCGTTCAAGTGATCTGTATGCTACCAGCGCTTGGCCGCCGGCGGACCCCGCCGGGTCACCGGTCGCGCACCGCCGAGGAGCCGCGCCACCCTAAAACAGCACCTCGACCTTCGCGCCTCGCCGCAGCCCCGTCACCTTCTTCTCGAGCAGGTCGCGCGCTATGCGCCGCGAGAGCAGCTGCTCGATCTGCGGCCGCGCCTCCTCGAAGGGAACGATCTGCTCCGCCCGGCGGTCCTCGAGGCGCAGGATGTGGAAGCCAAAGGCGCTCTCGACGACGCCGCTCACCGCTCCCGGGGCGAGGGCGAACGCCACCTTCTCGAACGGCGGCGCCGACTCGCCCGGCGAGAGCCAGGGCAACAGCCCGCCCTCGCTCTTCGTGCCGGCGTCGTCGGACGATTCGCGAGCGAGCGCCGCGAAGTCGCCGCCGGCCTTGAGCCGTGCGAGCAGCCCCTCGGCCTTCCGGCGCGCCGCCAGCTTCTGCTCGGCGGTGGCACCCTGCGGCATGCCCACCAGGATGTGGCGCACGCGCACCTGGGCGGGACGTTTCATGCGGTCGAGGTTCTGCTGGTAGAAGGCGCGGGAGTCCGCTTCGGCGACCTTGATGCCGGGAGCCACGTCGGTGGTCACCAGCTTCTGGATCGCCAGGTTCTGCGCCGTGTCGGCAGCGAGCTGCTGCTCGGTGACTCCCTGCGCGGCCAGCTGCTTCCTGTAGGCCTCGTCGCCGACGCGGGCCCGGATCTGCGCCAGCTGCTCGCTGACCTCGGCCGGGGTGGGCGCGAAACCGCGCCGCTTCGCCTCGGCGAGCAGCAGCCGCTGGCCGACCAGCTGGTCGATCATGGCGCGATAGAAGTCCTCGCTGCGCGGCGGCTCGGGGGCGCCCATGCGCGCCATCTGCAGGCGCATCGACTCGGCGCGGGTGAGCAGCTCCTGCCTGGCGATGGGCTCGCCGTTGACGCGGGCGACGACGGCGGGCAGCTTGCCGGTGTCGAAGGGCAGCGAGGCGGCGCCGGGAGTACCGGGCGCGCCGGCGTGTCCCGGGATCGGCTGCGGCGGGGTGCCGGGCAGGGCAGCCGGCGGCTTGGCAGCGGCAGCGGAGCCCGGCGCGGGTGCAGGGGTGGGAGTGGCGGTGCCGGCACTTCCGGCCGCCTCCTGGTGGCAGGCGGCCAGGGCCGGCAGCGCGAGCAGCGGCAACCAGGCAAGGGATCGACGGGCCATGGTGGGGTTACCTCGGGTCGGGCGCCGCGGGGT
>DASYUP010000351.1:0-3993 GCA_036001185.1 Thermoanaerobaculia bacterium | reverse complement strand
CCACAACAACCAGGGCTTCGAGGCGCTGACGCTGGTCGGCGACGAGACCCTGGTCGCCGGCACCGAGGGCCCGCTGCTGCAGGATCAACCACCTCCCACCGGTGAGCTCGTGCGCAGCCGGCTCCTGCGCTGGGACCTGCGGCGACCGGCGCTTCCCGCGCAGTGGCTCTATCCCCTCGACCCGCCCCATGCTGTACCCACCGAGCCGGACGGGGTGCAGGTCGCCGGCCTCGTCGACCTGCTGCCCTGGGACGGGCGCCTGCTCGCCCTCGAGCGCTCCTACGTCGCCGGTGTCGGCACTGCCGTGAAGCTCTACGAGACGACCTTCGCCGGCGTCGCCGCCGTCGACGAGGAGGCTCTGGCCCGCCGCCGGGCGCCGACGCTGCGCAAGCGGCTGCTGCTGGACCTCGCTGCGCTCGGCGCACCGATCGACAACTACGAGGCGATGAGCTGGCTGCCGGCCGCCGGCGGGAAGCGGCTGCTGGTGATCCTCTGCGACAACAACTTCAGCCCCACCGAGCAGACCCACATGCTGGCCGTCGCCCTCGACGCGCGGCCGGAGCTGCCGCAGGCACCGCTAGCCGATCCTGCCCCGGCGCCTGCGAACTGAGCTAGGAAGGTCCGCGGCCGCGCCAGCTCTTCATGCCGGTGGTGGCGCCGAAGACGTCGCTCACCACGTCGGCCACCGACTGCGGCAGGCTGTGAACGAGGAAGGGTGTCACCTTCACCAGCCAGGGCTCGAGCACGAACGGGCGGTTGTGGCGCACCGCGGCGATCACCTGCCCGGCCACCTCGTCGGCGGTCAGGAAGCGGGTGAGCTTGGGCGGCTTGACGCCCTCGAACATGCCGGTGTCGACGTAGCTCGGGCAGAGGCTGGTGACCCCGACGTGGCCGTGGCCGAGCTTCTTGAGCTCGAGGCGCAGCGACTCGCCGAGGCCGATCACCGCCCACTTGCTGGAGGCATAGGTCGAGCCGAAGGGCAGACCGATGAACCCCGAGGCGCTGGCGACGTTGACCAGGTGCCCGGCCGGCGAGGCGATGAGGTCGGGGAGGAAGGCGTGGGTCATCGCCACCACTCCCTCGACGTTGACGCGGTAGGTGCGCAGGTGCTTGTCGACCGGCACTTCGAGGAAGGGGCCGCCATGCACGATGCCGGCGTTGTTGACCAGCACCTGCAGCGGCCCCGCTTCGGCGTGCACCCGCTCGCGCAGGGCGGCGATCGCCGCCGTGTCGGTGACGTCGACGGTGTAGCCGCGGCAGGAAACGCCGCGGCGCACGAAGTCGGCCACCATGTCCTGCAGAGTGGGGGCGACGATGTCGGTGAGCACCAGCTCGGCACCCTCGGCGGCGAAGCGGCGGGCCATGGCGTGGCCGAGCCCGCCCGCGCCGCCGGTGATCAGCACCCGCTTGCCGGAGATCTCGCGCATGCGGCAACCCTCCAGACGGCGAGCGTAGCACGGTGCGGCATGAACTTGCCGCAACGCGGCATGGAAGGGCCGCGAGCGCCAGCCGCCGAGCCCGCCCGGAGGCCCTAGCTCTTCAGGTGCGCATCGAAGAAGGCGAGGGTGCGCTGCCAGGCATCGTCGGCCGCGGCCTTGACGTAGTTGCCCCCCGAGGGGTTGGCAAAGGCGTGGCCGGCGCCGGGGTAGAACTTGATGTCGGCCGACTTGCCGAGCTCCTTGAGCAGGGCCTCGAACTGGCGCACGCCCTCCGGCTTGATGCCCTGGTCCTGCTCGCCGAAGTTGCCGAGCAGCGGCGCCTGGAGCTTCGCCAGCTTGGCGCGATCGAGCTCCGGCCGGCCGTAGTACATGACCACCGCCTGGACGCCGTCGGGGACGAGCAGCGCGGTCTGCAGCGACCAGCCGCCGCCGAAGCACCAGCCGACGACGCCCACCTTGCCAGCACCGGCCTTGGCGTGCAGGTAGTGGACTGCCTGGCGGAGGTTCTCCTCGGCCGCCTCCGGATGGGCCATCACCCCTCGCATCAGGCCCTGCGCCTCGTCGGGTGTCGAGGCCGACTTGGCATGGTAGACGTCGACGGCCAGGGCGAGATAGCCGTGCGAGGCGAGCTGCCGGGCGATGTCGCGGATGTTGTCGTTGAGTCCCCACCACTCGTGGATCAGGAGGACGGCGGGGCCGCCTTTCTTGGCGCCTTCGGGCCGCGCCAGGTAGCCGTGGAAGGTCTCGTCGCCGGCCTTGCCGTAGGCGACGGTCTCGGCCTTCACCTTCTCGGCGCCGCCCGAGCGACCGACCGCCGGCGACGGCGTCGGCGCGTCGTGGGCGTGCTCGTGGGCCATGGCGGCAGTGGGGTCGTCGCCGCCGGTGGCGGCGGGCTGGGCGCCAGCGCGCGGCGTCAGGGCGGCGGCCAGCAGGGCGAACAGGGCGAAGGAGAGAGGCGTCAGCGGCGCGTTCATGGGCACCTCCTCGCGTGTGCGCCGGGCGACGCTACCACGGGACCACGAGTGCTAGCGTCGCCGGCGTCACGGAGGTCAGGCATGCGCAGACAGCCGCTTCGGTTCACCCTTGCGATCTTCGCCCTGTACCTGGCGACGAGCGGAACGCGAGCGCTCGCCGGGGAGCCCGCGGCCGCGGGCTCCCCGCCCTCGACGGCAGCCTGGCGCCTCGATCCGCTGTGGGATGACGGCAACGCCGAGCTCTGTGCCTACGACGTCACCTGGCCGCGCTACGGCGCGCGCTACCACGGCCGTGCGCTGCTGGTGCTGGTCAAGGAGCCGTGGGCGCCCGATCTCCACGTCAAGGCCGACACGCCGCGCGGCAACGGCTTCGACGTGCTCAAGCTCAACCACGTGCGCGATGTTCGGACCGGCATCTACACCTACCATCAGATGGCGAGCGTCTACTTCCGGCGCGACGACGCCCGGCTGGAGAAGGTGGCGGCCACCAGCTCCGAGGCCTGCGGCGTGACCACCGCCTACAAGGTGGGGGACGGCGAGCTCGCCGTGCGCAGCTACTTCGACGGCGTCGGCGACCGCGCCGTCGCCTGGCCGGCCGGCGCGCTGCCGCAGGACGCGCTGCCAGCGCTCCTACGCGACTGGGTGGTGGCGCCGCCCCCAGGGCAGCTGCTCGTCTTCCCCTCGCTGCTCGACTCCAAGCTCGCCACGCCGAAGGCCAGACGCCTCCAGGTGTCGCGACGGGACGCCGCCGAGGTGGAGGAGCCGGCAGGCCGCTTCGCCGCCGTCGAGCTGCGGCTCGAGGGCGAGGCGGCCGGTGGTGCGACCGGCGAGCAGCTCAGCTACCTCTTCGAGCGCGCTGCGCCGCATCGTCTGCTCGAGCTGCGCGGCAGCGACGGCACCCTCTACCGCCTGGCCCGCTGCGGTCGCATCAAGTACTGGGAGATGCACGGGCCCGGCGGCGAGGAGTGGCTGCCGGCCGCCGTGCGCTGAGAGCGCGGCCACCGCGCCGGCGGTGGCCGCTCGCCTACGGCAGGAAGCCGCGCACCAGCCAGAAGCTCGCGGCGGCGATCGCCGCCGCGCACGGGATGGTGAGCACCCAGGCCCAGACGATGCGGCCGGCCACCCCCCAGCGCACCGCCGAGAGGCGGCGGGTGGCGCCCACGCCGACGATGGCGCCGGTGATCGTGTGGGTGGTGGAGACCGGGATGCCGAAGCTGCTGGCGAGGAAGAGGGTGATGGCACCGCTGGTCTCGGCGGCGAATCCGCCCACCGGCTGCAACCGCGTCACCCGCTGCCCCATGGTGTGGACGATGCGCCAGCCGCCGGAGAGGGTGCCGAGGGCGATGGCGGCGTGGGCGGCGAGGATCACCCAGACCGGGATGGAGAAGGTCGTCAGGTAGCCGCCGGTGAGCAGCACGCCGGCGATGATCCCCATCGTCTTCTGGGCGTCATTGGAGCCGTGGCCGAGGCTGTAGAGCGCCGCCGAGACGAGCTGGAGTCGCCTGAAGATGACGTCCACTTTGTGGGGACTGGATCGCCGCGCGATCCATGAGACGACGATCATGTTGAACGCGCCGATC
>DASYUP010000350.1:0-8680 GCA_036001185.1 Thermoanaerobaculia bacterium | reverse complement strand
ACCCCCGCGCCCGCCCACAGCAAGCTTCGCTTGTGCATCATCGTCGTCCTCCGGGTGTGAGACAGGTGCGAGACGGGCTCAGAAGTCGGTGGCCAGGGCGGCGCCGATCGGCTTGTAGTCGTTGCGCCGGTTGTGGTGGTGGTTGGCCTCGGTGCGAAACCAGCCGACGCCGACGAGCTGGGCGCTCCACTCGGCGACCATGCCGTCGTCCTCGCCGGGCAGACCGGCGATGCCCGAGAGGGTGGCGAGGCCGACGTCCTCGCTGTGGAACCGCGTCCAGTAGTCGTTCCACAGCCCCCAGCCGGAGACCCAGTAGAAGCTCCTTGCGAGGGCCGGGCGGCCGCTCGTGCCGTTGAGCCAGTAGCGGTTGTAGTAGGCCATGTCGGCGGTGCGGCAGTTGCGCGTCGAGGCGTTGTTCTGGCCGACGAGATCGACCAGCCAGCCGGTGAGCCAGGAGCCCGAGAGCGTGCCGGCGAGATCGGCGGCCTCGCTTCCTCCCTGCGGCGCGGCGATGGTGTTGACCCAGCGCGTGGCGTTGACCACCGCGCTGTACTTGCTGCTGCGGTCGGGGTTGGAGACGATCCAGCGCGCCACCACGCCGCCGAAGGAGTGGGTGTCGATCACCAGGTCAGTGATGCCGCGACTGGTGATGAAGCCGTAGAGCTGGTCGACCACGATGTCGCCCGCCACCCACATCGGCTGCGTGCCGTCGTAGTGGCAAACCACGTAGGGGATGGCGTAGCCCTTGGTGGCGGTGCGGATCATGTCGGTGGTCCAGTAGTTCCAGGCCACCGTGGCGTCGGCCAGCTCGGGACCGCCCTTGCCATGGACGAAGGCGACCCCGGTGGCGGCGGCGGCGCCGCCGGCGAGGCCCAGCGCGAGGCCGACGGTGAGGAAACATGCGGCGAGCGGCGGTGTCGCGAGTGCGAGCTTCATCGTCCCTCCTGCCCCGAGCGGGGATGGTCGCGGTGCCGGTCGCCAGACCAAGAGCCGTGCCAGGCGGCGCGGCGCGGCGGAAGTCCTTGATGCAGAATGGCTTGCCGCACCACGGCAGGGTATTGGCGCCGGCGCGGCGGGTCAGGCCAGGACCCGCGAGGCGGCGAAACAGACGCCTCGCGGGTCAAGCAGGGACCAACCGGCCGCTGGCGCGCGCCCAGCGCTCGCCGCCGGGCCGCCGGCGCGACGGGTAGAATGCGAGGTTCGATGCGACGCGAGCCCGCCCCCGACTGGAACGCCATCAAAGCCGACGAGCGGCCACTGCGGCGTTTCTCGCCCCACGCCCGCTACCGGCTGGCCCTGGGCTACGCCAACCGCTACCACGTCGGCATGTCGAGCCTCGGCTTCCAGCGTACCTACGAGCTCGTCCATGACCGTGCGGATTGGGCCTGCGAACGCTTCTTCCTCGACGGCGCCGGCACCCCGGTGACGCTCGAAACCGGCACTCCCGTCGGCGACTTCGGCGCCGTCGCCTTCTCGGTGTCGTTCGAAGAGGACTACGTCCACCTGCTGCAGCTGCTCGACCGCGCCCGCATCCCGCTGCGCCGGCAGGAGCGCGGCCCCGGCGACGCGCTGGTGCTGCTGGGCGGCTCGTGCGCCGCCATCAACCCGCTGCCGATGGCGGCGTTCATCGACGCCTTCCCGCTCGGCGCCGCCGAGAACCTGCTCGGCCCGCTGCAGGCGGCGCTCGAGGAGGAGCCCGATCGTGAAGCGGTGCTGCGCCGCCTCGCCGCCACCCCCGGGTTCTTCGTCCCCGCCCACCACGACGCCGCGGCCCTCACCGAGGCCGAGGGCAAGCTGCACAAGCTCGAGCTCACCGCCGAGCAGATGCGCCAGCCGGGGAACCTGCCGAGCACCGTCATCGTCACCGCCCACACCGAGTTCCGCGACAAGGTGCTGATCGAGATGTCGCGCGGTTGCCCGGAGAAGTGCAAGTACTGCTGGGCGACCTTCGGCATGGGCAAGTTCCGCTGGCACCCCACGGAGGCGATCCTCGGCGCCATGGAGGGGGCGCGCAGCGTCACCGATCAACTGGGCTTCGTCGCCACCGCCGTCGGCGACCACCCCGAGGTGGAACGCATCCTGCGCACCGGCGTCGAGCTGGGCTTCCGATGCTCAGTGTCGTCGATCCGCATCCCGGCGGTGACGGAGGGCGTGCTGGCGGCGCTGCACGCCTCCGGCGACCGCTCGATCACCCTCGCCCCCGAGACCGGCAACGACGCGCTGCGCGTGAAGATGGGCAAACACGTCAGCAACGAGCTGCTGCTCGAAAAGGTGCGGCTCATCGCCGCCGCCGGCTTCACCCAGCTCAAGCTCTACTTCCTCATCGGCCTGCCCGAGGAGACGCTCGAGGACGTGCGCTCGATCCTCGACCTCGCCGCCGCCGTGCGCGGCATCTTCCAGCAGCAGGCGCCGAAGAGCGGCGTCATGGGCCACCTGCACCTGGGCACCAACATCCTGGTGCCCAAGCCCTACACCCCTTGGCAGCGGCAGCCGATGGCCTCCGAGCGCGAGCTCAAGGAGAAGATCGCCCTGCTGCAGAAGGGCGTGGCGCGCATGCCCAACGTCTCGCTGGGGCCGCTGTCGATCAAGCAGGCGATCTGGCAGACCTACATCAGCAAAGCCGGCGTCGATGCCGCCGAAGCGCTCGAGCGGGCGGCGCGCGGGCAGAGCCTGTCGTCGCTGCTGCGCGACTTCGCCGACCGCATCGCCCCCGAGGTCTTCGCCCCGCTGCCCGGCGACCTGCGCTGGCACTTCATGCGCACGGGCTGAGGCCACCCCGCGCGCAGAGCGCGCTGCCGCCCCCCTCCCGACCCCCTCCCCTGGTCGCACTTCACCCCTATCCCCCCGTCCCCCTGCCCCTCTAGGGGCAGGGGGCGCCACCACCCACCCCGTTCGCGCGCGGGCGCGGCACGACACCCCGCGCTCGTCAGTCTGACGCCGGCGCCAGCACCTGCAGTCGCTGCGAGGCCACCCGCACTCGCACCGGCAGCGACTCGCGGCAGGGATCGCCGTCGACCTGCAGCGGCAGCGCGGGCGGGCCGCTGAGCTCGACCTCCTCCACGCAGGCGCTCACCACGTCGCCGCGACGCAGATGACGGCCCCGCACCAGGTCGGCGCTGAAGCCGAGGGTGGTGAGCCGCCCGCCGCCGCGCAGCAGCACCACCTCCAGCCGATCGTCGTCGGCACGGGCGGTAGGTGCCATGGCGAAGGGGCCGGCGTAGAGAGGGATGTTGCAGACGGCGACGAAGCTGCCGCTCGCCTCGCCGCCCGGCCAGCGCGCCACCAGCGGCGGGAAGCGGTAGCCCCACCAGCTCGCCAGCCCCTGCGCCACCACCGCTCCCTGCCCCCAGCGCGCCTTCGCCCGTCCCGACAGCGCACCCATGATGGCGGCGTCGAGGCCCGCCGACACCATCATCAGGAATGGCGTCGCGCCGCAGAGGCCGACGGCGAGCGGTCGCCGGCGCGCCACCGCCAGGGCCTGCGCGGCGGCGAGCGGCCGCAGGGGGATGCCGAGGGCGCGCGCCAGCACGTTGGTGGTGCCGGCCGGCAGCGGCGCCAGCGCCACCTCGCTGCCCAGCAGGCCGGTGGCGACCTCGCGCAGGGTGCCGTCGCCGCCGAGCGCGAAAACCGCCTCGACGCGCCCGCCGCGGGCGAGCTCGCCGGCGATCGTGGTGGCGTCGCCGGGAGCGCCGGTGGCGACCGCCTCGATCTCCCATCCCCCGGCCGCCAAGACCGCCAGCAGCGCATCGCGCAACCGTTCCGCCCGCCGCCGGCCGGCGGCCGGGTTGTACAGCAGCGCGCCGCGGCGGCCGAGCGCTCCCTGGCTCAGCACCCCTGCTGCAACCTCGGCGGCAGGCGCATCTAGAACAGCGTGCGGGCGCCCTTGAGCGGGTAGCCCAGGTGCTCGTAGGCGCGACGCGTCGCCACGCGGCCGCGTGGCGTGCGCTGCAGGAAGCCCACCAGGATGAGGTAGGGCTCGTAGAGGTCCTCGAGAGTGCCGCGGTCCTCGCCGACGGCGGCGGCCAGCGCATTGAGCCCGGCGGGGCCGCCGTCGTAGTGCTGGATCAGGGTGCCGAGGATCTTGCGGTCGACCTCGTCGAAGCCGTGCTCGTCGACCTCCATCAGCGTCAGGCCGCGGCGCGCCGCCTCGCGGTCGATGGCCTCGGCGCCGTGCCCCTGCGCGCTGTGCACCTGCGCGAAGTCGCGCACCCGCCGCAGCAGCCGGTTGGCGATGCGCGGCGTGCCGCGGCTGCGGCGGGCGATCTCCAGCGCGCCGTCGCCGTCGATGGGGATGCGCAACAGCTGCGCCGAACGGCTGACGATGCGCGCCAGCTCCTCGGGGGTGTAGAAGTCGAGGCGGTGGACGATGCCGAAGCGGGCGCGCAGGGGCGCGGTGATCAGCCCGGCGCGGGTGGTGGCGCCGACCAGCGTGAAGCGGGGCAGCTCGAGCTTGACGGTGCGCGCCGCCGGTCCCTGGCCGAGCACGAGGTCGATCTGGAAGTCCTCCAGCGCCGGGTAGAGGATCTCCTCGACGGTGGGCCCGAGGCGGTGAATCTCGTCGATGAACAGCACCTCGCCCGGCTCGAGGTTGGTGAGGATGGCCGCCAGGTCGCCGGCGCGCTCGAGCACCGGGCCAGAGGTGGAGCGCAGCGGCCGCCCCATCTCGTGGGCGACGATGTGGGCGAGGGTGGTCTTGCCGAGGCCCGGCGGCCCGAACAGCAGCACGTGGTCGAGCGCCTCGCCGCGTTCGCGGGCGGCCTGGATGAACACCCGCAGGTTGTCGACGATCTTGCGCTGGCCGACGTAGTCGTCGAGCTGCCGCGGCCGCAGCGACTGCTCGAGCTGCAGCTCGTCGGGATCGGGCGCGCCGGCGAGCAGCCGCGAGCTGTCGGGCATCGGTGGGATTGTAGCCGTTAAGATCTACCCATCATTTCGCTCCGTAACCACGCTGCGTCGACCCGTCGACGTCACCCCACAGGAGGCACACACCCATGCGCCCCGACCGCCGCTTGCTCCGCGCCGGCTTCCTGCTCGTCCTGCTGGCGCTGCTGACCGGCTTCGCCATCCCCGCCTTCCACAACCAGAAGATGGCCGTCAACGCGCACGTCACCGGCGCTCTCAACGGTCTCTTGCTGATCGCCCTCGGCTGCGCCTGGGAGACCTTGCGCCAGGGCCCCGGGCGGGCCCGGCTCACCCGCGTCCTCGCCCTCTACGGCGCCTACACCAACTGGGGGGCCACCTGCCTCGGTGCCGCCTGGGGGACCAGCCGGTTGACCCCTCAGGGCGGCGCCGGCTTCACTGCCCAGCCCTGGCAGGAGGCGGTGGTCCAGACCCTCCAGGTATCGCTGGCGCTCGCCATCGCCACCGCCATGCTGCTGGTGGTGCTGGCCCTGCGGCCGGCGCACGAGCCGGCGGCGGCGATGGAGCACGCCCAGGCGTGAGCAGGGCGGGGAGCCGCCCGCCTACAGCCGCGCCAGCCGCTTGAGGGCGAGCCGCAGCAGCTCCGGCACGGTGGCGCTCTTCGTCTCGCGGCGCACCTCGGCCAGCGCCTGGTCGGCGTCGGCCCGCTTGTAGCCGAGGTTGACGAGTGCGACCAACAGGTCCTCGTCGCCAGGCTCGGGAGCCGTCGTGGTGGCCGCCTGCAGCTCGACTGCCTTCTCGCGCAGCTCGAGCACCAGCCGCTCCGCGGTCTTCTTGCCGACGCCGGGGATGCGCGTCAGGCGGGCGACGTCGCCGGCGGCGAGCGCGCGCAGCAGCTCCTCGGGGGGAAGCCCGGAGAGGATCGCCCGCGCCAGCCGCGGCCCGACCCCGGAGACGGTGATCAGCCGCTCGAAGAGGGCGCGCTCGCGTTCGCTCCAGAAGCCATAGAGGGCGAGGGCGTCCTCGCGCACGTGGGTGTGGACGAAGAGCGACACCTCGCTGCCGGCGCCCAGCCGCTGCAGCTCGTAGTAGGTCGACAGCGGCAGGTGCACGGCGTAACCCACACCCTGCACGTCGAGCACGGCCAGCTCGGGATTGAGCCCCAGCAACCGACCGCGCAGGTGGGCGATCATGCGATCCGGTGGCCGATCATGCGATCCGGTGGCCGATCATGAAAGCGCGGCGAGCAGGTCGGCCTCGAGATCGTCGGCGTCCTCGATGCCCACCGAGAGGCGCACCAGCCCGTCGGCGATGCCCAGCTCGGCGCGCTCGGCCGGCGGCAGCTGCCGGTGGGAGGTGAGGGCCGGCACTCCCGCTCCGGTCTCCACACCGCCGAGGCTGGGGATGAGCTGGATGATGCGCAGTCGATCGAGGAAGCGGCGGGCGGCGGCGCCGCCACCGGCGACCTCGAAGGCGAGGATGCCGCCGCCCAGGCGCATCTGCCGCCGCCCCACCTCGTCGCGGCCGGGATAGCGCACGTGGGCCACCACCGGGTGGGCAGCCAGCCGCTCGGCCAGTCGCGCCGCCGTCGCCGACTGCCGCTCGACGCGCAGCACCAGCGTCTTCATCCCCCGGCCGACGAGAAAGGCGGCGTGCGGGTCCAGACATCCACCGCCCACCATCTCCGCCCGCCGCACGCGAGCGATCAGCTCGCCGCCGCCCGCCACCAGCCCGGCGGTGACGTCACTGTGCCCGCCAAGATACTTGGTGGCACTGTGCACCACGAGGTCGGCGCCGAGAGCGAGCGGATTCTGCAGCACGGGAGTGGCGAACGTGTTGTCGACGATGACGGCGGTGCCACGGGCGCGGCAGGCGGCGACCAGCGCCGCCAGGTCGCAGCACTCGAGCACCGGGTTGCTGGGCGTCTCCAGTAGCACCGCCCGCGGCGGACGCGGCGCGGCGGCGACGGCCGCCGCGAGGCCGGCGAGACGCGGCCGCTGCAGCTCGATCTCGGGGTGGCGCTCGGCCAGCCAACCAACCAACGCGTGGGTGCCGCCGTAGAGCTCGCGCGCGGCGAGTAGCAGGTCACCCGAGCGCAGGGTGGCGGCGAGGGCGCCGGCGAGGGCCGCCATGCCGGAGGCGAAGGCCACGGCGTCGTCGGCCCCCTCGAGGGCGGCGAGCTTCTCCTCCACCGCCCGCACCGTGGGGTTGCCGTAGCGGCTGTAGAGGCCCCTCAGGTCACCGCTGCCGAAGGCGCGGTCGAGCTCGTCGACACTGTCGAAGAGGAAGGGAGCGGTGAGGAAGACCGGCACCACCGCCGGGCGGCGCGGCACCACCTGGCGCTCGCCGGCGTGCACTGCGCGGGTGGCTGGTCCCTGGCTCATCGGCGTCTCCGCCGGCCGTTCGTCATCCACGCTGCGGCGGCTGCTGCCCTTCGATGCCCATGCTCTTGAGCAGCGCTGGGTCGTAGGTGACGCCCATCTCCTGCTTGCGGGCGCTGACCAACGAGCTGACCAGGCCGTTGAGCTGCTCCTGCTCGAGCTGCTGCCGCAGGCCGTCCTTCTGCTGCGCGTACACCGCCGGATCAAACCCCTGGCGGCCGGAGACCTGGTAGAGCACGGCGCTGCCGGCCACCGCCGTCGGCCCGCCGAGGGTGCCCACCGGCTTGGCGATCGCTTCCTTGGCGAGGTCGGGAGCGTACCCGAGCCCGGGGATGACGGCCCCGTAGCCGAACTCCTGGCTCTCCTGCACCGGCAGGCCCACCTCGGCGGCGACGGCGTCGAGGCTGCCACCGGCACCGAGCTTGGCGCGCGCCGCCTGCAGACGCTCGAAAGCCTGCTGGCGTGCCTTGTCCTGCTCGGCATCGCGCCGCACCGCCTCCTTGACCGCGGCGAGCGGCGGCAGGTGCGGTGGCTTGACGTCCGCGAGATGCAGCACCACCCAGCCGCGCGGCGAGCGCTGCGGCTCGGCGACCCCACCCTTCTTCAGCTGGAAGGCGGCGGCGTTGAGCGTCGGCGACATGCCCAGCGGTTGCACCGCCCCCTGGCGGCCGAAGGGCTCGGTCGTTCCCAGCTCGACGCCCGATTGGCTGGCGAGCTCCTGCATCTTCTGCCGCACGTTGCCGCCCGCCTTGGTGAGCTCGGCGGCGAGGTTCTTCGCCTTCGCCTCGGCCTCGCTGGCGGCGCGCTCGGCGGCCAGGCGGCCGCGTATCGCCCCACTGACCTCGGCGAAGGAGCTGGTGGCGGCGGCGCGGCGCTCCTGCACCTCGATGAGGTGGTAGCCGAACTGCGTCTTCACCGGGCCCACCACCTTGCCGAGGGGGGCGGCGAACGCAGCCTCTTCGAAGGCCGGGACCATGCGGCCCTTGCCGAACCAGCCGAGGTCGCCCCCCTGGGCGCCGCTCTGAGTGTCGGTCGACGTCTCGCGCGCCACCTTGGCGAAGTCCTCGCCGCCGGCGAGCCGCGCCTGCGCCGTCGCCGCCGCCGCCGCCGTGGCGACCAGGATGTGGCGGGCGTGTACTTGCTCGGGCTGGCCGTACTCCTGATTGTGCTGCTCGTAGTAGTCACGAAGCTCCTGCTCGCCGATCGGCAGCGACCGCTCGATGGCCGACTGGTCGACCAGCAGGTAGTCGGCCACCCGCTGCTCGGGGACCCGGTACTGCTCGCGATGCTGGTCGAACCACTTCTGCAGCTCGGCGTCGCCCACCTGCACCTGGCCGGCGCTGGCGGCGAAGGGGATCGCCACGTAGCGGATCTTCACCTTCTCGGCCTGCTGGCGGTAGCGCTGCTCGACGTCCTGATCGGTGACCACCACCGCCCGC
>DASYUP010000349.1:0-2752 GCA_036001185.1 Thermoanaerobaculia bacterium | reverse complement strand
CGCCAGCCGGGTCGACTTCTTGCTCCCCTCGAGCTTGGGGCGGGCGCCGCGCACCAGCTGCTCGGCGCGCGCCGAGGCGAGGAGGACGAAACGAAACTTGCTGTCGAACTGCTCCAGGGCCCGGTCCAGGTTCAGGGCCTTGCTCGTACGGTCGGGCATCGATGATCTCCAGCTAGCGGGGTGGGTTTCAGGCTTCGGGAGCGTCGAGAGGGTCGCCGCCAAAGGCCTCCTCGAAGTCGCGCAGGACGGCCTCCGCCCGCTCCTCCATGCGCTCGCGGCGATGGCGCCTGGCGAGAATGATCGCCGCCAGGGCCTCGCTCGCCCGGGCCGCATCGTTGTTGATAATAGCATAGTGATACAGCTTGTAACGCTTGATTTCCCAGAAAGATAAGGCCAGCCGCCGGCGCACGGAGTCGATCTCATCGAGGCTCCGCCGCTCCAGCCGCTCGCGCAGCTCGGCGAAGCTCGGCGGCATGACGAAGATGCCGATCGCCTCCGGGTAGCGCTGCAGCACCCGCTCGGCCCCCTGGACGTCGATGTCCATGATGACGTCGACCCCCTGCTCGAGCCGCGGCACCACCTCGTCCCAGGCGGTGCCGTAGAAGTTCTGGTTGTACTGCGCCCACTCCAGGAAGCGGTCGGCGGCGATCATCTTCTGGAAGGTGTCGTGGTCGACGAAGTGATAGTCGGTGCCGTCGACCTCGCCCTGCCGCGGCGGCCGCGTGGTATGGCTGACCGAGAACACCAGGTCCCGCAAGCTGCCCGTGCCGCCGCGCAGCATGGAGTGGATGAGCGTGGTCTTCCCTGTCCCGGACGGCGCCGAGAGGATGAACAGATCACCCCGAGGCATCGTCCGACCCTACCATGCGAGGTACGAGCACCCGGGCCTCATCCGCAGCAATCCAAGAGGCCATCGCGCCAACCTCTTTCGCTGCCGCCGGCAGCCGGCGACCCGACAACATGTTCTCGTGCCGTTCGCCGCGGTACGGGGCGCCCGCCGGAGGGGGCTTCTCCGTCAGTGGAGGCCGCGCCGCCACACGTCTGCAGTGGAACAGGCCAGCGGCCTATTCCACGTTCTGCACCTGCTCCCGCAGCTGCTCGCACAGCACCTTGGCGTCGAGCACGCTGCGAGCCATGGCGCCGTCGCGGCACTTCGAGCCCAACGTGTTGAGCTCGCGCAGGATCTCCTGGGTCAGGAAGTCGAGGCGCTTGCCGAGGGCGCCGTCGGTCGCCAGCAGCTCGCCGAAGTGCGCGAGGTGAGCGTCGAGCCGGTCGAGCTCCTCCACCACGTCGCTGCGGTCGACTAGCAGCGCCACCTCCTGGGCCAGCCGTACCTCGTCGACGCCGGCACCGGCGAGCAGCTCCCTCACCCGGCGTTGCAGACCGGCGTGCAGCTCCTGGCGGACCAGCGGGGCTCGCTCCCGCAGGCGCGCCGCGGCGGCGGCCAGCTCGCCCAGCCGCTCGCCGAGGATGCGCCGCAGCTGATCGCCCTCCTGCGCCCGCGCCGCCACCAGCTCGGCCAGCGCGGCCCGCGTCGCCGCTACCACCGCCGCCTGCTCCTGCTCGCCGAGCGCGTCCGGCGCCATCTGCACGGCCACCACCTCCGGCAGCCGCAGCAGGTCGCCGAGAGTCAGCTCCGTCTGCACCAGGCCACGGCCGCCCAGCTCGGCCCAGGCGAGCTGCAGCGCCTCGACGACGGCAGTCTGAATGACCACCCGCGCCGGCGGCGACTGCAGCGGTCGCAGCTCGACCGCCGCCTCGACGCGCCCCCGCAGCAACTCCGCCTCGAGCAGCGCCCGCACTGGCGCCTCGAGGGCGCGGTACTCCTCCTTCACCCGCAGCGCCAGGTCGAGGAAGCGGGCGTTGACGCTGCGCAGCGTCACCATCACCTGGTGGCGCGGCGCGCTGCCGCTACCCTGCCCGAAGCCGGTCATGCTCCGCATGCGTTCGCTCGGTCCTCGACCTGGCCTACCTTGGGAATCGTCCGCCCTAGACCTGGAACTGCAGGTCGTAGAGCCGCTTGTAGACGCCGCCGCGTTCGATCAGCTCCTGGTGGGTACCCTGGTCGACGACCCGCCCGCCATCCATCACCACGATGCGGTCGGCGTTCATGATCGTCGACAGCCGGTGGGCGATCACCAGGGTGGTGCGCCCGCGCATGAGGTTGCCAAGCGCCTTCTGCACCAGTGACTCCGACTCGCTGTCGAGCTGCGACGTCGCCTCGTCGAGAATGAGGATGGGGGCGTCCTTGAGCAGCGCGCGGGCGATGGCCAGCCGCTGCCGCTGGCCGCCGGAGAGCTTGAAGCCGCTCTCGCCGATCGGGCTGTCGTAGCCCTGCGGCAGCTGCATGATGAACTCGTCGGCATAGGCCGCCGCCGCCGCCTCGCGCACCCGCTCGAGCGAGAGATCGCCCCGCCCGTAGGCGATGTTGTTGCGGATGGTGTCGTCGAAGAGGATGGTCTCCTGGGTGACGATGCCGATCAGCGAGCGCAGACCGGCGAGCGACAGCTCGCGGATGTCGACGCCGTCGATGGCCACCCGCCCTTCGTCGGGATCGAAGAAGCGCGGCAGCAGGTTGACGAGCGTCGACTTGCCGCCCCCCGATGGCCCCACCAGGGCGACGATTTCGCCGGCCCGGATGGGCAGCTCGACGTCGAGCAGCACCGGCTCGCGTTCGTAGGCGAAGCGCACCCCCTCGTAGGCGATCCCCTGCTGCACACCGTCGAGCTGCCGCGGCCGCTGGGGCTCGGCG
>DASYUP010000348.1:0-2127 GCA_036001185.1 Thermoanaerobaculia bacterium | reverse complement strand
TATCGGAAGACCGACAGTCGTCCACCCGCGCAGACGCTCTGCGCGCCGCCGGACCGGCCCTGGAGGCCGGTGCTAACATCCCCGCCCCATGGCCGCGCCCGCCACCCCCGCGCTGCGCTCCACTACCGTGCTACTCGTCCGCCGCGACGGCCAGGTGTGCATGGGCAGCGACGGCCAGGTGACCCTCGGCGAGACGGTGATCAAGCGTGGGGCCTCGAAGGTCAAGCGCACCGGCCGCGGCAAGGTGCTGGTGGGCTTCGCCGGCGGCGGCGCCGACGCGCTCGCCCTCTTCACCCGCTTCGAGGCCAAGCTCGAGGAGCACTCCGGCAACCTCGAGCGCTCCGTCGTCGAGCTCGCCAAGGACTGGCGCACCGACCGCATGCTGCGCCAGCTGCAGGCGATGATGATCGTCGCCGACCGCGACCAGGCCTACCTGGTCTCCGGCAACGGCGACCTCATCCAGCCCGACGAGGCGGGGGTGCTGGCCATCGGCTCGGGGGGCAACTTCGCCCTCGCCGCCGCCCGCGCCCTTCTCGAGCACACCGCGCTCTCGGCCACCGAGATCACCCGCGCCGCCCTGCTCATCGCCGGCGAGATCTGCATCTACAGCAACGACCGCATCACCCTCGAGGAGCTGGCGTGAGCGCCCCGCCCACCGGCGGCTCGGCGCCCCCCGCCTGGCTCGAGCAGCTGACGCCGCGGCAGATCGTCGCCGAGCTCGACCGCTACGTGGTCGGCCAGCAGGCGGCCAAGAAGGCGGTGGCGATCGCCCTGCGCAACCGCTGGCGCCGGCAGCGCCTGGCGCCGGAGATGGCGGAAGAGGTCTACCCCAAGAACATCCTCATGATCGGCCCCACCGGCGTCGGCAAGACGGAGATCGCCCGCCGACTCGCCAAGCTGGCGCGCGCGCCCTTTGTCAAGGTCGAGGCCAGCAAGTTCACCGAGGTAGGCTACGTCGGCCGCGACGTCGAGTCGATGGTGCGCGACCTCGTCGAGGTGGCGGTGGCGATGGTCAAGCAGGAGAAGCGCGAGTCGGTGCGCGCCCGCGCCGCCGAGCGCGCCGAGGAGCGGCTGCTGCAGCTGCTGCTGCCGGCGCCCGCCCCGGCCTATGCCGGCCCCGGTTTCGGCTACGGCGGTGGCGCCGAGCCCGCCGCACCGGCCGAGGGCGGCAGCCCCGGCGCCGAGACCCGCGAGAAGCTCCGCGAGCAGCTGCGCGCCGGCCGCCTCGACTCCCGACCCGTCGAGGTGGAGGTCGAGGAGCAGAGCTTCCCCAGCTTCGAGATGTTCACCCCGCAGGGGGTCGAGGAGGTGGGGATCAACCTCAAGGACATGCTGCCCGGCCTCTTCGGCGGCAAGAGCAAGAAGCGGCGGATGAGCGTCGCCGAGGCCCGCGAGGTGCTGGCGCAGCAGGAGGGGGACCGCCTCATCGACCGCGCGCAGGTGGCGCAGGAGGCGCGCGAGCGGGTCGAGCAGGCGGGCATCCTCGTCCTCGACGAGCTCGACAAGGTCGCCGGCCGCGAGGGCGGCCGCGGCCCCGACGTCTCGCGCGAAGGCGTGCAGCGCGACCTGCTGCCGGTGGTCGAGGGCACGACGGTGGCCACCAAATACGGACCGGTGAAGACCGACCACATCCTCTTCCTCGCCGCCGGCGCCTTCCACGTCGCCAAGCCCGCCGACCTCATCCCCGAGCTGCAGGGGCGCTTCCCCATCCGCGTCGCGCTCGAGCCGCTCACCCGCGACGACTTCGTGCGCATCCTCACCGAGCCGCAGAACGCCCTCACCAAGCAGTACCAGGCGCTGCTCGCCACCGAGGGAGTGAGCATCGAGTTCACCGGCGACGCCGTCGAGGAGCTGGCGCGCCTCGCCGTCGAGGTCAACTCGCGCACCGAGAACATCGGCGCCCGGCGGCTGTCGACGCTGATGGAGAAGCTGCTCGAGGAGGTGTCGTTCGAGGCCCCGCACATGGAGGGCGTGCAGCTGTCGATCGACGGCGGCTACGTGCGGCGGGCGCTCGCCGACATCGTCGAGGACCAGGACCTGAGCCGCTACGTGCTGTGAGGAGGGGATCCGTGAAGCGAGGCCGGATGCTGGTGGCCCTCCTGGGCCTCGTGACCCTCATTGGGGCCT
>DASYUP010000347.1:0-5157 GCA_036001185.1 Thermoanaerobaculia bacterium | reverse complement strand
GCTGTTCTTGCCGTAGGCGTAGTACCAGTCGTTGATGCCGAACACCGGCGCGCTCGGTAGCCGCGGGTTGGGGCACATCTGGCGGCAGAAGGCACGCGCGGCCGCAAACGGGGACTCCTCACCGCCTCCACGGCGCGTGGTGAGGCTCGCCACGGCAAGGGAGCGATCGCCGAGGCGAACGGCGACCCCGCCGCAGCGCAAGTCGGCGACCAGGGTGACCCCCGCGCTATCGAGGCCGAAGTAGAGCAGCGCCCCGGGTTCCGTGCGTACGCCGTAGCCGTGCGTCTGTTGGCCGTCGAAGGTCAGGAAATACCAGGGCAGCACGCGCGCCGGGTCGAGCGATTTCCAGGCGAGGTCGGCGTAGGAGCGCTCCCAGTGGTCGCCGAGCACCTCGAGATCCGGTGCCGCGGCCGCATTCCAGCGCAGGGCGATGCGCTCGAGCGGCGTGCGCGGGGCACTGACCGAGATGCGCAGCAGGTCGCCCTCGGCGACGGTTTGCACCTCGACGTCCGACCAGTGCCAGCGGCCGCCGGCGGCGCCAGCGAGCGGCTGCGCGCCGGCACCAGTGCGCAGCTCCACCCGCGTCGGCGGCCGCACCAGATCGAGGAAGCTCGACCCCGCCCCGGCCGACGACGGACCGCGGCCCGCGGCAGCGGCCTGTCCCCTTCCGATCGCCGGCAGAAGCGACGAGCCGGCCAGCGACAGCCCGGCCTGGATCAGCTGCCGACGGTTCACTTTCATGCCTGTGCTATCGCAGCGCGGAGGGAATCGTGACCGCGAGCCGATCGGAGTGGCCGAAGGCGCTGCTGTCGCGAGAGCTGCTCACGCCCGCATCTTACTCGCCCCACCTGGTCACGCCGCCGGCAGCGTCACCGCCACCTCGAAACCACCGCCAGGGTGGAGCGCGTACTCGCTACCGCGGCGTCTGATAGGCGGCGATGACCCGGCGCACCGCATCGTCGAGCGAGGCCTTGCCGTCCACGTACGGCCGCCAGTGGGTCTCCACCGGCGCCTCGAGCTGCGGCCACGCACGGTCGAACAGACCGGTCGCGTAGAGGTACGGCGTGTAGTCGACGCCGCGGGCCGCGAGCGCCTGGCGCACCACTTCGCCGGTCAGGTAGAAGAGCGCGACATGCCACAGCACGCCGATCGGCTTGCCGGCGGCTCGCGCCTCTTTGCTGAACGCTTCCTCGACCGGGCGCACCAGTGCGTGGGACGCCTCGTGAAAGACGATCTCCCCGGCGGCCAGGCCCTGGTTGTGGGGGTCGCTCGACGAAATGGTGAGATGGGCGGGCAGGGGATCGAGCTGCGTGTAGGCGCCCTGGCGGCTGGCGACGAACACCACGTCGACGCGGGCCGGGGAGGTGAACCACGGCGTCCGATAGAGCGCGGCGAGACGAGCGGGAACTGCCGGCGAGAGCGATTGCACTTCCGCCGTCGCGGCGGCGATCCAGGCGCGGTTCGCTCGATCGTGCGCGGACCACCAGTGGGCGCGATACACCGGCGCGGCGGCGGCGAGCACGGCGCGGTGCTCGGCGGGGAGGCCGGCGGGCGGCTCCGCCGAGGCGCCGCCGGCGAGCAGCGCGCGGCGGATCTCGTCCAGTCGCGGATCGAACAGCAAGTCCTTGGCGGCCAGCTCGCGGTCGTAGTAGTCGACGGCCTGCTGCCACGCGGCGCGCTCGGCAGGGGAGAGGTCTGCTTGCAGGGGCTCGGGCAGCGCGCCGGCGAGCGACTCACGGGCAGGCACCCCCCGGTGGGCCCACGCCTCGGCGTAGAGCAGGTGGTGCAGATTCGGCCAGAAGGCGCTATGGAACTGCAACGACGCCGCCTCGCCAACGAGCTCCGAGCGGGCGGTCTCGCCGGCTGCCGGCGGTGTCGCCACTACGGCCGGCGCCGCGCCGTGGGCGGTGCATGCTGCGGAGAGACTGATCCCGAGGGTGGCGAAGGCGAGCTGGGTGCGCGGCGAGCGACTCACGCCGCCACTCTAGACAGGCGCCGCGCCGCGTGTCTTGAACGGATCGGCAGAAGCCTCATCGCGGCCGCGCGCCAGCCAGGCCGTCGGAGTCTCGCCGAGCAGTGCGTGGATCTCGCGCGTCAGGTGGGGCTGATCGGCGAATCCAGCCCGCGCCGCGACGTCGGCCCAGCCCGGCGATTGCCGACACGTCTCGAGAGCATGATGCAGGCGCAGGACGCGCAGGAGACGCTTGGGCCCGATTCCGATCTCGTCGCGCGTCCGGTCGTACAGCGTTCGCGGGGCGAGGTCGAGAGCGCGGGCTAGCTCGGCGACCGAGGTCGTCTGTCCCGCCACGCTGGGCAGGCGGAGACCGGGCCGCCGGTAGGAGGCGCGAGCCCGCAGGAAGGTGAAGAGCGCGACGAGGGCGGCGGGCAGGTCACTGTCGCCGACCAGTTCGGCGACGGCGCCGGCCGGCGAGCCGAACACTTCGTCGACGGTATGGACGCGATCGGTAAAGACCCACGCCGGCTCGCCGGCGAGCGCCGCCAGCGCACCGGGCCGGAGCCGCACCCCCAAGGTGAGCCGCCGCCGGGAGACGTCGACGTCGGCAAAGGTCGACCGCGCTCCGACGACGATGGCTCGGACGGTCACGGCGCGCTCCTCGTCCTCGAGGGCGAAGATCAGGGTGCCGCTGCAGTCGGGCACGACGCGAAAGACAGCGGCTCCACCGGCGGGCGAGCTGCGCTCGCGCTGGATCCACGCGTGCTCCACGAGCGCTGCGAGGTCTGCCGGCGCGGCGACGAGCTCGATCCGTCGGCGCAAGCGTCCGCCTTGATCCAGCGTCACCACGGTTTCACACTCTAGCCGTGGACTGCGGGGGATCGGTGGGCCGCGGTCTAGCGGCCCAGTGGCACCGGCAGCAGGCAGACCGGTCGCGGCACGTGGAACGGGGTGCCCACCGGTGTCAGCCGGCCACCCTTCGCGTCCACGCGGAAGACCGTGACCGAGTCCGACTCCTGGTTGGCAACCAGCAGGTAGCGGCCCGTGGGGTCGAGGGCGAAGTTGCGCGGGGTCTTGCCCAGCGTCGGCTGGTGGCCGACGAGGGTGAGCCGGCGCGTCGCCGCGTCGATGGCGAAGATGGCGATGCTGTCGTGGCCCCGGTTGGAGACGTAGAGGAAGCGCCCGTCGCCGCTGAGGGCCACCTCGGCGGTGGAGTTGTCGCCCTTGAAACCGGCCGGCAGGGTCGAGAGCGTTTGCACCTCGCGCAGGACCCCGTGATCGGGGTCATAGCCGAGGACGCTCACCGTGGAGACGATCTCGTTGTTGACGAAGACGTGGCGACCGTCGCGATCGAAGGCGAAGTGCCGCGGCCCGCTGCCGGGGGCGAGCGGCAGACCGGGAGGCTGGTTCGCCGTCAAGGTTCCCTTCGCTTTGTCGAAGCGGTAGACCATCACCTCGTCGCGGCCGAGGTCGGCGACCAGGGCGAAACGGTCATGGGCGTCGAGCTCGATGTAGTGCGCATGGGGACCGGGGCCGCGCCCTGGCGTCGGCGGGCCGCCGCCGGTGTGCTGCACCAATGCGCTCGGCGCACCGAGCCGACCGTCCGCCTGCACCGGCAGCACTTCGACGCTGCCGCCGCCGTAGTTGGCCACCACCAGGTGCTTGCCGCCGCGGTCGAGCGAGAGGTGGCACGGCGCGACCCCGCCCGACGGCTGCTGGCCGAGGTAGGTGAGCGCGCCGGTGGCCGCATCGATGGCGAATGCGCTCACGGCACCGGGAGGATCGCCCTTCTGGTCTCCGGTCTCGTTGACGGCGTAGAGCCAGCGCCCGTTCGGGTGCAAGGCGAGGAAGGACGGATTGAGCGTGCCGGTCGGTTCGCCCTCGGCCGTCAAGGCGCCGCTGCCGAGGTTGAGCCGCAGCGGGTAGATGCCCTTGCTCTCGCCCGACGTGTAGGTGCCGACGTAGATGCGCACGCTGCCCTTCGCGGCGGCATCGGGCGCCGCCGGTCGCGCACCGTTGGCAGCCAAGAGCGCCAGGGCGGAGAGTACCGTGAGCGCAAAGGGAGCCGAACGGCGGCCGGAGGTAGGGGTGGCGGTGTGGTGGTTCTTCACGCCGTGCATCCTACACAGGTCAGGACGGCGGCCGCTGCGCTTAGATCAGGGCATCGCGAAACCGCGCCGCGTAGCTGCGGCTGGCGACGAGCTCGCGGCCGTCGCGTAGCACCACGCTGTAGCGGCCGCTGCCCAGTGGGCGGATCTCGCCGACGCGCTCCAAGTTGACGAGCGTGCCGCGGTGGATGCGCTCGAACCCCCGCAGCGCCAGCAGGCCCTCGATCTCGTTGAGCGTCTTCTCCAGCAGGAAGCCGCGGCCCTTGACGTGCACGCGCACGTAGTCGCCCGCCGCCTCCACCCAGTCGACGGCCTCGACCGGCACCGGCACGATGCGCCCGCGGTCGCGCAGCAGCAGGCGCTGCGGCGGACGCCGCAGCATGTCCTCCTCGAGCGCGCGCAGCGAGGGCGCCGTCCTGGCGGTCTGCGCCAGACAGCGCCGCACCGCTTCGGCGAAGCGCTCTGGCGTGACCGGCTTGAGCAGATAGTCGACGGCGTGCGCGTCGAAGGCGCGCACGGCGTAGCGATCGTAGGCGGTGACGAAGATGACCAGCGGCCGCTCGACGCCGCGGCGCTCGAGCTCCTCGAGGACCCCGAAGCCGTCGACGCCGGGCATTTGCACGTCGAGGAGCACCACCTGCGGATCGACCTCCTCCACGGCGAGGATCGCCTCGAAACCCGAGGCCGCCTCGCCGACGGTCGTCAGGCCAGGATGCTGCGCGACGTGGCGCCGCAGCAGCTCGCGCGCCGGCGCCTCGTCGTCGACGATGAGCACCCGCACGGGCTCAGCTCGCGCCACCATCCTCCCCTTCGACTCCGGCGGTCGACGGCACGATGAGGCGGGCCTCGAAGCCTCCCTCGTCGAGGGACTGCACCGACAGGCCGGCGCCCCGCGGGTAGTTGGCCGCCAGCCGCTGGCGCGTGATGCCAAGGCCGCGGCCCTCGGCGATCGTCGTCCCGCCGTGCTTGCCGTTGCCGGTATCCCGTATGCACAGCTCGATGCCGCCGTTCGCCGGCCGCGAGGTGACAGTGACGCAGCCCGGCACGGCGCTCTTGGCGATGCCATGCAGGATCGCGTTCTCCACCAGCGGCTGC
>DASYUP010000346.1:0-7116 GCA_036001185.1 Thermoanaerobaculia bacterium | reverse complement strand
GACACTCCACGTATCTGCGCTCGCTTGGCCTGCAGTCGGATCTGCGCATCGTGATTGCCGGCGAGCATGGTCCGGTCAACCAGGAGGACATCCTCGTCCTTCGCCTCGATCGCAACGGCGGGTTCGGGAGCTCCTGGGAGGCCAACCTCGCCTTTCCGTTCGGCCAGGCCGCCGCGAGCGGCGGCGGCGGCGGCGATCGCGTGCTGGTGCAGTCAGACGGCAAGGTCATCGTCGCGGCGACTTACTGGACCGGCGACCCCAACAACATCGTCGACGTCGGGGTAGCGCGGCTGCTCGCCAACGGCGCCGGGCTCGACGTCTCCTTTGGCGGCCAGGGCACCGGCATGCGCTTTGCCGCGCCCTGAGGGGGGCTCGAGAGCCGCGCGGCGCGCGCGTCAGCGGACGGGGAGCCGCGGCCACTCGCCGAGGCCGCTGCCGCCACCGCCCTTGCTCTTCTTCGCCTCCCACGCCTCGCGGGTGAGCGGCGCGAGTGGGGCGAGCTTGCGGCTCGCGAGGTCGCGATTGAGGCCGGCGATCGCGGAGCCGTTGAGCTTGTCGTAGGCGGCCCGCCGCTCGGCGAGCTCGCTCTCGAGCGCCGGCACACGGGCGAGCTGCGAGCCGGTGGGCTTGCCGAGGTAGCCGGTCACCGCAGCGTAGAGGCTCGACATGTGCTCGCGCAGCTTCTCCTCGCCCGAGATCATCGAGCCGCTGCTGCTGGTGAGCTGCTGGCGCAGCGCCTCGAGCTCGCCGGCAAAGGCGGTGAGCCGTTTGCGAAGTCCGTCGTTGCTTTGCGCGTCCTTCTCGCCGGCGCTCTTCGCCCGCGCCTGGGCCTGCTCGTGCAGGTCGACCACCGTCTCGGTCAGGTAGGTGAGGTCCTCGAGGTCGTGGTAGACGGCGAGCGCCGTCTTCTGTTGCAGCGCGCGGTCCTCGGCCGAGTAGGGCGAGCGCGGGTCGGCGACCAGCCGCACCTTGCCCTCGTACACCTGGTCTCCCTTGGTGACCTTGTAGGTGTAGGTGCCCTCGGGCACGAAGGGGCCGACGGTGGCGGGAGCGATCTCGTTGCCGGCGGGGATCTTCGGCGCCTCGAAGCGCATCGGCCAGGGTACCTGGTTGATGCCCACCCGGCCGCCGGCGGGGAGGGTGATGATCTTCTTGCCGGCGGCGTCGTAGACGTCGACCTTGAAGTCGCCCATCACGTGGCGCTTCTTGAGGTAGTAGAAGATGGGCGCCGCCTCGGGCGGGTTGCCGGCCTGGTACTCGTCGTCGCCGGGGAAGTCCTGCAGCGTCCCCGACATCGTCTGCACGCCATCCTCGCCCGGCAGCAGCGCGAAGTCGGACTCCATCACTTCGGGCGTGAGGGCGCGCAGCGGCGAGAGGTCGTCGACGATCCACACGCCGCGGCCGTGGGTGCCGACGATGAGGTCACCGTCGCGGGGGTGGAGCTTGAGGTCCATCACCGGCACCCGCGGCAGACCGCCGTCGAAGCGGGCCCAGTGGGCGCCGCCGTCGATCGACACCGACAGCCCCATCTCGGTGCCGAGGTAGAGCAGCTCGGCGCGGGTCGGATCCTGGCGGATGACGTGGGCGTAGCCGTCGACGCCTTCGCCGGCGAGCGGTCTCCAGGTCTGCCCGAAGTCGGTGGTCTCGTAGACGTAGGTCTTCATGTCGCCGCCGCGGTGGCCGTCGAAGGTGGCGAAGGCGGTGCCCTCGGCGAAGGGGCTCGCCTCGACGTTGGAGACCCAGGTGTTCTTCGGCAGCCCCGGCACCTTGCCGGCGACGTTCGTCCAGCTCTTGCCGCCGTCGCGCGAGAGCTGCAGGTTGCCGTCGTCGGTGCCCACCCAGAGCAGGTCGGGGTTCTTGGGCGACTCGGCGATGGCGTAGATGGTGGTGTGGTTCTCGGCCGAGGAGTTGTCGACGGTGAGGCCGCCCGACTCGCCCTGCTTCTGCTTCAGGGGATCGTTGGTGGTGAGGTCGGAGGAGATGCGCTCCCACGACTCGCCCTGGTCCTTGGAACGGAAGAGGTACTGGGCGCCGACGTAGAGGTTGCCGCTCGGGCCGCTGGTGTAGGCGGTGTTCCAGTTGAAGCGCAGCTTGGGCTCCTTGCCCTGGGGGAACGGCGCGATCTGCTTGATCTCGCCCGACCGCCGGCTGAAGCGGAAGAGGCCGCCGGCCTGCATCTCGGAGTAGACGGTGTCGTCGTCGCGCAGGTCGGGGAAGGCCCAGAAGCCGTCGCCGAAGCCGATGTTGCGCCAGTCGCGGTTGCGCACGCCGCCTTCGGCGCGCGAGGGGCCCATCCACGAGCCGTTGTCCTGCAGGCCGACGTAGACGTTGTACGGCACCGCGTTGTCATAGGCGACGCGGTAGACCTGCGACACCGGCAGGGTGTCGAGGTGCCGCCAGTGGCCGCCGCGGTCGAGCGACTCGTAGACCCCGCCGTCGGTGCCGATCAAGATGCGGAAGGCGTTGCGGGGATCGATCCACAAGGCGTGCAGGTCGCCGTGGAAGCCGCCGCTGAAGCCGCCGCTCATGGGCGAGTTGAACGACTTGCCGCCGTCGCGCGACAGCGACAGCGTGAGGCCCGGCTTGTAGACCCGCTGCCAGTCGGTGGGATCGACCACCAGGCGCGAGAAGTAGAAGGGGCGCACCGAGACGTTCAGCGAGGTCGCCAACTGCTGCCATTGGTTGCCGAGGTCGTCGGAGCGGTAGAGGTAGGTGCCGTCTTTGGCCTCGACGGTGGCGTAGACGACGCTGGTGCGCGAGGGCGCCACGGCGAGAGCGATGCGGCCGAGGTTGCCCTTCGGCAGACCCTCGCTGAGGCGGCTCCAGGTCTTGCCGCCGTCCATCGTGCGGTAGAGGCCGCTGCCCTTGCCGCCGCTGCTGAAGGCCCAGGGGTAACGGCGGAACTGCCACATGCTGGCGTAGGCGATGCGCGGATCCTGGGGGTCGAGCGAGAGATCGCCGCAACCGGTGTCGTCGTCGACGAACAGCACCTTCTCCCAGCTCTTGCCGGCGTCGCTGCTCTTGAACACGCCGCGCTCGGGGTTGGCGTTCCACAGGTGGCCGACGGCGCACACCCAGACGGTTTTGCTGTCCTTGGGGTCGACGATGACGCGGTCGATGCGCTCGCTGTCGCCGAGGCCGACGTTCTGCCAGGTGTCGCCGCTGTCGGTCGATTTGTAGACGCCGTTGCCCACCGAGGTGCTGTTGCGCGTCCACGGCTCGCCGGTGCCGACCCAGATGGTCTGCGGGTCCTTGGGGTCGAGGCCGATGGCGCCGATCGACTGCACCGGCTGCTGGTCGAAGACGGGGGCGAAGGTGATGCCGCCGTCCTTCGAGCGCCAGAGGCCGCCGGAGGCGGCGCCCACCCACAGCACCGAGGGGTCGGTCGGGGTGGCAACGAGATCGGCGATGCGGCCGCCGGTCACCGCCGGACCGATGGGTCGGGCGACCAGGCCGCCGAAGGTGCTGGTCTTGAGCTCGGCGGCGGGAGCGGCGGCGGTGGCGAGGAAGGCCAGAGCGGCGACGACGAGGCCGCGAGCGCAGCGTGGCGATGTCATGGGAGCTCCTCGTAGGGTGGACGTCGTGCACCGTCCACTCCGCGTGGGGAGGGTGGTGCACGCCGTGCACCCCACGCCGGGAGGTCCGGCGTAGGGCGGGTGGCTCAGCGGCCCGGCGGCTTGGGGGCCTCGGGCTTGGCGGCCGGCTTGGGGAAGGCGAAGCGGCCGTCGTCGATGCTGCCGCCGAAGTCGTAGCTGTCGATGGTGATGGTCTGCCCCGGCGAGCCGGCGGGGGCGCCCTTCATGTGGCTGTCCATGCTGAAGGGCAGCATGAGACCGTTCACCTCTTTGTAGTTGCCGATCGACTGGTCGAGCTCCATCTCTTGATCACCCTGCTTGCGCTTCATCTCCTTCTTGATGGAGAGGAAGCTCTCGGCGTCGATGAGCTCGTGCACCACGTTGCCGTTCTTGAGGGTGATCTCGAGGTCGTAGGCCTCGGTGCCTTCGACCTCGCGCTTGCCGACCAGGCGCACCTGGTGGCCCTTCTTCTGGTAGTCGACCAGCGGGCCGGGGAAGTCGGCATCCTGCTCTATGTCGGCCTGCTGCTCGGCCGGCATCGTCTCGGGCTCAGCCTTGCCCATGAAGGGCATGAACGACCAGCCGGTGGTGCCGTCGAAGGCCTGGATGCCGGTCTGCCCCTGCACCGTGAACTCCAGGCGCGCCCGGTTGGGGTTCTTCCACTCCATGACGAAGGGCAGCTCCATACCGGGGCCCATGGTCATCTTGCCGGTCACCCGCGCCGTCTGCAGGGCGGCGATCTTGTCCTTGCCGCCGCGGGCGGCGATGTTCTTGGCGATGATGTCGTCCACTGTCGGGGTGGTGGCGGTCTGGGCGAGAGCCGGCAGCGTCAACAGCGCTCCAGCGGCCACCGCGAGCAGAGCTTTCGCACGCATCCTGGTCGTCTCCTCGGGTCGAAGTTGGTTGGGTTTGTACCGTGCGCAACGGCGCCCGGCTCGCCCTCAAGGATACGTGATCGGGGGGGCCAGGGTTTCAAGGACCGGCGGTCGTCGCGCGGCCCCTCGACTCCCTCTGGTGTAGGGGCGGGGCTTGTCCCCGCCCGTCTGGGGCCCGGTCGCAACCTCGGTGGAATCGGTCCGTACAATAGGCCGTACTTCCCTGAGCCCAGGCGCCAGACGGCGGCGCACCCGGACATCGCGGTTTCCAGAGGACCCAGAATGCAACCCACGCTCGAGCTCCAGGGGCTTCGCAAGCGTTTCGACGGCACCCTGGCCGTCGACGACGTGACGCTCGCCGTCCCCCCCGGCACGGTCTTCGGTCTGCTCGGCCCCAACGGCGCCGGCAAGACCACCACCATCCGCATGCTGATGGACATCATCGGCCCCGACAGCGGCGAGGTGCGCGTCTTCGGCCACCCGCGCACCCGCGCCGACCTCGACCGCATCGGCTACCTCCCCGAGGAGCGCGGCCTCTACCGCAAGATGACGCTGCGCGAGCAGCTCATCTTCCTCGGCGAGCTGCATGGGCTGCCCAAGAAGACCCTTGGCGCCAAGGCCGACGGCTGGCTGGAGCGCATGGGGCTCGCCGACCGCGCCAAGGCCAAGGTCGAGGAGCTCTCCAAGGGCATGCAGCAGAAGGTCCAGCTTGCCGGCACCATGCTGCACGACCCCGATCTGCTGGTCCTCGACGAGCCCTTTTCCGGCCTCGACCCCATCAACCAGGTGTTGTTCAAGGACACCCTGGCGCAGCACAAGGCGGCCAGCAAGACGGTGCTCTTCTCCACCCACGTCATGGAGCAGGCCGAGCGGCTGTGCGACCACATAGCGCTCATCGCCCGCGGCCGGGTGGTGCTCGCCGGCGAGCTGGCGGCGATCAAGCGCGAGATGGGCGCCAATAGCTACCGCCTGGTCGCCACCGGCGACCTCGAGCGCCTGCGCCGCACCCCCGGCATCGTCGAGGTGGCGGGAAGCAACGGCGACCTGCGCCTGCGGGCCGAGACCGGGGTGGACGGGGCGCGGCTGCTGCGCGAGCTGGTGTCATTCCTCGAGGTCCACGAATTCCGCTCCGCCGAGCCCACGCTCGAGGAGATCTTCGTCAAGGTGGTACACGATGCCAACGCCTAAGATCCTGGTGATCGCCCGGCGCGAGTACCTGTCGCGGGTCCGCACGCCGGTGTTCTGGATCAGCACGGTGCTGCTGCCGCTGCTGATGGCGGCGTGGATCATCCTGCCCAGCCTCATCGCCTCCAAGAGCCGCGGCGCCCTGCGTCTGGCGGTGGTGGACACCACCGGCAAGGTGGCACCGGTGTTCGTCAAGCAGATCGACAAGGCGCGCACGCAGGGCGGCCCGCAGGTCGACTTCAAGCTCGAGATGCAACCGCCGGCCGCCGATGCGGCGGCGCAACGCAAGCAGCTCGACAGCCGCGTGCTGCGCGATGAGCTCGACGCCTGGCTGTGGATCTCGCCGCGGAGCGTCAGCGACAACAAGGTCGAGTACCACGGTCGCACCACCTCCAACTTCCTCACCCTCGAGGTGCTCGAGCGCACGCTCACCAAGGTGCTGCGCGAGCAGCGGCTGGCGGCAGCCGGCTACGACCCCGGACAGGTCGAGAAGCTGGTGGCGAGCGTCGACCTGGAGAAGATCCGCGTCACCGCCGAGGGAGGCAAGGCAGACCTCGGCATCGGCGCCATCGGGCTGGCGATCGGGCTGTTCATCATTCTCTACATGACCATCCTCATCTACGGCCAGATGGTGATGAACGGAGTGCTGGAGGAAAAGGCCACCCGCATCGTCGAGGTGATCGCCTCGTCGGCCAAGCCGACGCAGCTGATGGCGGGGAAGCTGGTGGGCATCTTCGGCGTGGCGCTGACGCAGATCTCCGTCTGGCTGGGGTCGGTGGCGGTGCTCAGCGCCCCGGGGCTGATCGCCGGGCTCACGCATCTGCCGGCCGGCGTCAATCTGCCGACGCTGTCACCGGGCCTGGTCGCCCACTTCCTCGCCCTCTTCCTGCTCGGCTTCGCCTTCTTCGCCTCCTTCTATGGCTTGATCGGTGCCGCCTTCAACAACCCGCAGGAGGCGCAGCAGCTGGCGGTCTTCGGCACCCTGCTGGTGGTCTTCCCCTGGATGGTCTTCATGCCGGTGCTCAACGACCCCGACTCGACGCTGGCGGTGGTCGTCTCGCTCATCCCCATGTTCACGCCAATGATCATGATGCTGCGCATCGCCATCAAGACGCCGCCCGCATGGCAGCTCGCCCTCGCCTACGCGCTCACCATCGGCGCCGACCTGCTGATGATCTGGCTCTGTGCGCGTGTCTACCGCGTCGGCATCCTGATGTACGGCAAGAAGCCGTCGATCAAGGAGATCTGGCGCTGGACGCGTTATGCCTAACCCTCCCCCGCGCGCAGAGCGCGCTGCCGCCCCCGCCCACCCCCGGTCGGCGGCACGAGAGCCGTAGACTTTTTCGATGATCGTGGTCGTCGGTGCCGGGGTCGTCGGCCTCACCTGCGCGGTGCGGCTGGCGGAGGCGGGTCACGCGGTGCGGGTGGTGGCGCGCGAGGGGCCGCTGGCGAGCACCTCGGTGGTGGCGGGGGCTGTGTGG
>DASYUP010000345.1:0-4569 GCA_036001185.1 Thermoanaerobaculia bacterium | reverse complement strand
GCGCCCACCTCGGAGGTGAAGATGATGCTCTGCCCGTCGGCGGTGAACACTGGTCCACCGTCGTAGCGCTCGTCGTCGGTGAGATCGCGCAGCTCGCCGCTCTCCAGGTCGAGCACGAAGATGTCGAAGTGGCCGGCGCTGTTGCCTGAGAAGGCGATGCTGCGCCCATCGGGGCTCCAGGCCGGCGACAGCGGCTGCTGCGCCTTGACGTCGACGATGCGCTCGACGCCACCGTGCAGGACGTCGATCAGCAACAGGCTTCTGCCGCCCTCGCGCTTGGCGAACACCGCCAGGAAGTTGCCGTCGGGCGAGAAGGAAAGGTCCTTGCCCGAGCGCCGGTTGGCGGTGGCGAACTGGGCGGTCATGTACTGGTATTTGCTCGACCAGCCCTTGGTGAGGTCGCGCAGCGGCTTGCGGGCGCGGCTGTCGAAGAGCATGACGTCGAAGTCGCCGCGCACGGTGCCGAGCGCCGCCACCAGGTCGCCGGAGGGGGAGACGGCGGGCGAGAAGAACTCCGCCCCGGTGCCTTCCTGGCCGAAGAAGCGGCGCCCGAAGTAGCTGGGCTCGCCGGTGGCCACCAGCGCCGGCAGGTACTTCTCGCGCAGCCAGCGGCGAAAGTCGGCGTCGAAGTCGTCGGCCTCGATGCGGAAGGCACGCTTGAGCGCGCGGTCGACGTTGCCGCCGAGGGTGCTGCGGTACTCGTAGAGGAAGTCGAGCACCCCCTGCGCTCCCCACTTCGACTCCATGAAGTCGAACACCGAGTGGCCGAAGCGGTAGGCGAAGTAGCCGCCGCCCTGCGCCTTGCTGATCGGCGGCACCAGGTCGTTGACCACCGCGTCGCGCAGAAACATCTTGTCGGAGGTGGTCTCGTCCTTGCCGTAGTAGCTGGCCATGCCCTCGATCAGCCAGGTCGGCGGCTGGCTGGTGAGCTGGCGCGAGATGTGGCCGTTGAAGATGAGGTGGTACTGGAAGATGTGGGTGAGCTCGTGGCGGATCAGCGAGATCAGCTCGCCGTCGGGCTCGTCCACCGGCAGCACCATGCGGAAGCGCACGTCGGTGGCGAAGGCGCCCACCGCCTCGGGGATGAAGCCGAGCTCGACGTTGTTTTGCTCGAACTCGGCGTGCGTCTTGTAGAAGATGAGCGGCGTCGAGCTCTCGATCTGGTAGTCGAGCCGGCGCGACAGCTCGTCGTAGGCGCTCTCGGCGAACGAGACGATCTTCTGCAGCAGCGGCGCCTCGGCGTCGTAGTAATAAACGTCGAAGTGCGGCGCGTGGTAGATGTTCCAGTGGAAGCGCTGGTACTGGATCTTGTTCTTGCCGAAGTTGTCCTGCGCGGCGGCCGGCGCGGCGCCGATCGCCAGAGCGAGCAGCAGAGGCAACAGACCACGACCGGGACGGGGGCGGTGGCTCATGGCACTACCTTTCAGGGCCTGAACAGCGTGCGCGTGGCTTCGACGTCCTTCTGCGCGAAGATGCCGACGATGCGGTCCTCGAGGGCGAAGAGGTTCTGGAACATGCCCTCGACGGGGTCCGCTCCGCTGCCCTCGAGCGTCTTGAAGTCCTTGAAGTTGTCCGAGTAGAGCAGCTCGCCGGTGGCTCCGTCGTAGACCTGCATGAGGATGTCGAACTCGAAGCCGGTCTCCTCGACCAGCACCTGGCGGTAGTAGGTGCGGCCGTCGTACGGCGAGGTGTACTCCTCGAGGCGATAGCCGCTCTTGTCTTGGATGTCGAAGTCGAGGCTGCCGGCAAGGATGAGGTCGGCGTTGGTGCGCTCGCCGAGGGCGCGCCAGAAGTCGCGATCGTGCGACAGCGCCTCGAAGTCGTCGCTCGGGTACTCGACGTCGTCCACCGACTGCACGTCGAGGCCGCTGTCGCGCTTGAGCACCTTGAGCAGGTAGCGGTGGAAATCGCCACGCACGTCGAGGTCCTTGCCGCGGAAGGAGGCCTTGCCCTCGCCTTCCTGCTTGACCACCTGGAAGGGGGCGACCACCAGCCGTTTGCGGCCGGTGAGGTCGAGCGCCGCGCGGACCGGCAGCTTCAGCTTCACTTGCACCGAGTCAGCGAGGACGACGCCGCCGGCGACGGCGAGGCCGAGGGCGAGGGCGGCGAGCAGCAGTCGCGGCCGCGGCTCACGCATGGTGGTGGTCTCCGTAAGAGAGCGGCGCGCCCGGCGGCGTGGGCTGCGGCTCCGCCGGCGGCTCGACGCCTGGCGGCAGCAGCGGCGGCTGGTCGGGGGGCTCGACACCTGTGGGCACGGGTGGCGGGGGGGATTGGGGACGGGGGGGCGAGGCCGGCTCGCCGGCGTTGGCGGCGGCGTTGGGATCGCTGGCCGGCCCCGTCTTCGGCCCCTTGCCCTCCTCGCCGCGAGCGCGGAACGACTCGTAGAAGCTGACGAAGCGGTCGTAGTTGGCCTTGAGGTCGGAGTTGCCGGGGGCGAGCACCAGCGCCTGCTTGTAGTAAGTCAGCGCCTGGTCGAACTTGCCCAGCGCCTCGCTGGCAACGGCTAGGTTGTTGAGCACCCGCGGGTTTTGCCCGCCCTCCAGCCGCTGGGCCTGCAGGAAGCGGAAGATCGCCTCGCTCCACAACCCCTTCTGGGCCATGTTGACGCCGAACCGCAGCTGCGATTCGGCAGTGGCCGGGGAACCGTGGGAGGCGCAGGCCGCGAGCGGCAGGGCAAGCGCCAGGACGAGAGGGACGAGGCGGAACGGTATCGGCATCGGCAACCCCTTTTACCGAAACCCTCCGCGACCCCCTCCGGCCGCGGCTGGCTGATGGCTGTCTCGAAAGGCTATCGCGGATCGCGCCAAGCTCGAGCAGAGGTGAGTATATCCACGCCTGCACGGCGGTTCTCACCGGCCGATCGGCCCGGCCGGCGAGCGATGGCGAGCCCGCTTTCCGTTTGAGTGCAACATGAGGCGGCACCCTTCGCCCGCCGACGCCCTGGTGGCGCTCAACGCCGCGCCGCTGGCGCGGGCGAGCATCTGTCGGCTGGCCCTCGAGCTGGACGCCTGGCTGGGCGCCGATCCCGCGGCGCCGCCCGCGCTGGCGGCGGCGCTCGGCGTGCCGCGCGACGTGCTGGCGTGCGCCCTCGCCACCACCCGCGCGCGGCCATCGATCGCCGCCGCCGAGCGCGCCGGCACCGCGGCGCTGGGGGCCCGGCTGCTGACGCTGCGCGATCCCGACTACCCGGCCCCGCTGCGCCACCTGGCGCTGCCGCCGCCGGTGCTCTACTGCCGCGGCGAGCTGCCGGCGACCCTCCTCAACTGGCCGACCATGGCGGCGGCGATCGTCGGCTCACGCCACCCCTCTCACTACGGCCGCGAGGCGGCGTGGCTGTTCGGCCGCGACCTCGCCCGCGCCGGGGTCACCATCGTCTCCGGCTTCGCCCGCGGCGTCGACGGCGCCGCTCACCGGGGCGCCGTGGCCGGCGGCGGGCCGACCGTCGCCGTGCTCGGCTGCGGTCTCGACGTGCCCTATCCGCGCGATCACCACCCGGACCTCGCCGCCGAGGTGGCGGCCCACGGCGCGCTGCTCTGCGAGCTGCCGCTGGGAGCGCCGCCGCACAAGAGCCACTTCCCCATCCGCAACCGGCTCATCGCCGCGCTGGCGCCCGTGACGCTGGTGGTCGAGGCCACCGTGCGCTCGGGATCGCTGATCACCGCGCGCTACGCCCTCGAGCTCGGCCGCGAGGTGCTGGCGCTGCCCGGCCGCATCTTCGATGACAACGCCATGGGCCCCAACGCCCTGCTCGCCGACGGCGCGCGGCCGGCGCTGCATCCGCGCGACGTGCTCGCCGAGCTCGGCCGCGACGAAGGGATCGGCGCCGAGAGCGCGCCGCCGCCGCTTCCCGGTCTCGCGGCGCGGCTCTGGGAGGCGCTGCCCGAGGGCGCCGTGCGGGACGCCGCCGAGCTCGCCGCCCGCTGCGCCGCCGGCATCGACGAGACGCTTGCTCAGCTGCTCGAGCTCGAGCTGGGGGGGTGGATCGCGCGCCTGGCGGGGCCGGCGTATTGTCGCCGCGGCTAGCGGCTAAGACGGGGACACGATCCGAATCTGCTCGGCGCACTCGTTGAGGCTCGGCTTTGGCTGGGCAGATTCGGTCATGTCCCCGGCGACTGTGGTACCTTCTTCGGCCGCCCGTTTCCGTCAAGACCGGATGCCGTCCGAGATCCTATGAAGCTCGTCATCGTCGAATCGCCCGCCAAGGCACGCACCATCGAGAAGTTCCTCGGCTCGGACTACCGGGTGGAGGCTAGCTACGGCCACATCCGCGACCTCCCGAGCTCGGCCGCCGAGGTGCCGGCGGGCCAGCGCAAGCAGGCCTGGGCCAAGCTGGGCGTCGACACCGAGAACGGCTTCGCGCCGCTCTACGTGGTGCCCAAGGACAGCCAGAAGCGGGTCAACGAGCTCAAGAAGTTGATGGCCAAGGCCGAGGAAGTGCTGCTCGCCACCGACGAGGACCGGGAGGGGGAGTCGATCAGCTGGCACCTGTTGGAGGTGCTCTCCCCCAAGGTGCCGGTGCGGCGCATCACCTTCCACGAGATCACCCGCTCGGCCATCCGCGAGGCGCTG
>DASYUP010000344.1:0-1790 GCA_036001185.1 Thermoanaerobaculia bacterium | reverse complement strand
GTGAGCCGGGACGGTCAACCGGGGTGTCTCACGGCGCTACGTCCAAGGCGCTCTTGGATCGCCCTCCAAAGGAGCGGACGAGGTTCCTCGGCGCCTTCGCCGCTGCGGTCCAGCAGCTTGAAGTGGCACCGCGGTTGCCCTTCGCCAGGCCTTGCCGAGTCACGTTTTGGCCCCGAGAGGAGGTGGTGCCGCCCCGGTCGTGCGCAACCGATTCGAGCCACCCTGTCCCTTCACGAAGACGAGTGACACCTTTCGAAGGAGAATCATGAAACAGCGCATTCAACTCATGGCGGCGGTGCTGCTGGTGGCAGTGCTGGCGGCGGCGCCCGCGGCTGCCCAGCTGCAGACCGGCAACCTCTACGGCACCGTCACCGACCAGCAGGGGGCACCGCTGCCGGGGGTGACCAACACCCTCAACTGCGGCGGCGCGCCGCTGGTGCAGGTGACCAACGCGCAGGGGCAGTTCCGCTTCCTCAGCCTCTCGCCCGGGACCTGCTCGCTGAAGTCCGAGCTCGAGGGCTTCTCGACCATCGACTATCCCAACATCGCCATCAACGTCGGCCGCAACACGCAGATCGAGGTCAAGCTGCAGGCGGCGGTCGAGGACGTCATCACCGTCACCGCCGAGTCGCCGCTGCTCGACGAGCGGCGGATCGGCACCGGCGCCAACGTCTCGCAGACCGAGCTCGAGAAGATCCCCACGGCGCGCGACCCGTGGGCCATCCTGCAGACGACCCCCGGCGTGCTCACCGACCGCATCAACGTCGGTGGCAACGAGAGCGGCCAGCAGTCGGCCTACATGGGCCCCGGCTCGCCCGGTGCGCAGGCCGTGTGGTCGGTGGACGGCGTCGTCATCACCGACATGGCGGCCCTCGGCGCTTCGCCGGCCTACTACGACTTCGACGCCTTCGAGGAGATGCAGGTCACGACCGGCGGCTCCGACACCACCATGGCCACCGGCGGCGTGGTGCTCAACATGGTGACCAAACGGGGCACCAACGAGTGGCGCGGCAGCGCTCGCGACTACCTCACCAAGAAGGACGGTCCGGGTCCCCTCGACCAGGCCGACCTCAACATCAGCAGCGGCGAGCTGGGCCAGGCCGGGCCGTGGAACAACATCGCCCGGGTACGCAACTTCCAGGCGGGGATCGTCACCGACCCGGGCGGCCCGCACGCCCAGGGCCCGTTCCAGACCGGCAACCGCATCGTCAGCGTCAAGGACTACGGCGCCGAGGTGGGCGGCCCGATCGTCAAGGACCGCCTTTGGGTGTGGGGCTCCTACGGGCGCCAGAAGGTCGACCTGCTGACCATCGCCGACGTCAGCGACTTCACCGACCTCAAGAGCAAGAACGCCAAGCTCAACGCCCAGATCGCCTCGAACAACTCGGCCACCGGCTTCTACTTCGACAGCGACAAGACCAAGATCGGCCGCAACGCCGGCCCCACCCGCCCCCAGGAGACCACCTGGGACCAGGGCCACTTCGGGCCCAAGCCGACCACCTGGAAGGTCGAGGACACCCACATCTTCTCCTCGAGCTTCTACCTCAGCGGCATGTATTCGAAGGTCAACGGCGGCTTCGAGCTGGTGCCCGAGGGCGGCCTCACGGCTACTTCCTACTTCGACGAGAGCTCGGTCTGGCACAACACCTTCGAGCTGTACCAGACGGAGAGACCGCAGACGCAGTACAAGGCCGACGCCAGCAACTTCTTCAACACCGGCAGCCTGTCGCACGAGCTCAAGTTCGGGGCCGGCTACCGCGATGCCGAGGTGACCTCGCTGTCGCGCTGGG
>DASYUP010000343.1:0-3627 GCA_036001185.1 Thermoanaerobaculia bacterium | reverse complement strand
CCGGTCATGAAGCCGTCTTCGTCGCGGAACCACTCGACCCGGGGGGCGAGCGCCCAGCTGTCGGTCACCTGCAGGCGGCCATAGGCGGCGACGCCCTTCCAGGTCACTCGCTGGCCGGCGACCTCGTCGCGACCGTAGTCGTAGTTGGCCATCAGGCTGAGGGTCGGCGTGGCGTTCCAGGTGACGACGGTGTCGGCGAGCAGGCGCCGGTCGCTGTCGTCGTTGGCCTGCTCCGGTCCGGTCATGACGTTCTGGATCAGCGTCAGGGTGTCGCTCGGCTTGAGGGCCGCCGAGAGGCCGAAGGTCTTGCGGCTGTTGTTCTCCACCGCGTTGTTCCAACCGTTGACCAGGTAGCCGGTGAGAGTCAGCCGTTCGCCGACCGGCAGTGCTGCCCGCAGCCCGACGTGGTAGTAGGGAATGGCCAGCGCGAAGAGCAGCGACCGCGAGTAGTTCCAGTTGTCCTTCGCCTCGATGACCTCGGCGCCGAGCGGGGTGACGAACTTGCCGACGTCGAGCTGCAGGCCGCCGCCCAGCGGCGCCAGGTAGCTGACGTAGGCCTGCTCGAAGTTCTTGAAGACGTCCGCCCCGCCCGGCTCGGCGGCGTGCACCAGGTCGGTGGTGGGGCCGAAGTCGAGGTCGGCGCGGAAGCCGACGCGGCGGCCGGTGGTGGGCTTTTGCTCGAGAGCCACCTCGATCAGGCTGAGGCTGAGCTGGTTGTTCTTGGTGTCGAAGTTGCGCAGCGGCGTCGAGTAGCCGACGCCTGGCGGGTGGTTGAAGTTGTAGCCGTAGTAGCCGTCGACGAAGCCGGTGATCTCGAGCGGCGTGCGATCGCCGCCGCCGCCGGCGTCGTCGTCGGCCGCCACGGTCACCTCGTCGGCCGCCAGGCCGAGCCGCGGCGTGCCGACCGCCACCAGCAGGGCGATCAGCAGCCAGGCGAGCCGTGGCGCGCGCTGCGCGCCTCCCACACCCTGCCCCGCATTCGCTATCGCCGACCCGACGTCCTTGCCGTAGCGCATCTCTCGTCCCTCCGTTTCGCGAAGTGATCTCGACGGTTGCGCCAGCCTGTATGGCAAGGGCGATGCCTGCCGCACTGCGGCAAAGCGCGGGCAGGGGCAAGTGGCGGCAAGCAAAGGCGACACGAAGGGGCCGCCCGCGTCACCCGCCACCGCGACGGCGACGAAAAGGAAACGATTTTTGCGGGAAACCTACATGTTTGTCGGCGTCGTCGCCGGTGAGCGCGGCCGGGCTCCGGCGAGAATCCGCGACATTCGCCCGCGGCGGCCGCAAGAGGGTTGACAGGCACCCGGCGGGTATGCGACTCTGCGCCATCCAATGAACCGGCTCGCCGCTCATTACCGCCTTGCTCTCGCGCCCGCCGCCGTCGGCGAATGCTCCGCGGTGCGCCGTTCGTTCTCGCTGCGGCTCGTCGTCGCCCTCGCCAAGAACGCCACCCTTATTAGCCAGGGGGCGTCGGCGAACGGCTAGCCAAACAGACCAAACCAGCCGATTCGAAGACGCCCCCGGGAGAGCCCGGGGGCGTCTCTGTTTTTCACCTCTTTCGTCGGATCGCAGGAGGGACAACGCATGAGCCCGCAGCAACCCGCGCAGAAGCCCACGGTCCGCCGCCGGCGTTCTGACACCGCGTCGAATCACGGTGGCGCTGCCGCGGCGTGGGCCGAGGAGCGCGACAGCTGCGGCATCGGCTTCGTCGCCGACCTGCGCGGGAGGCGCCGCCACCAGCTGCTGGCCTTCGCCATCGAGGCGCTCGGCAACCTGCACCACCGTGGCGCGGTGGGCGCCGACGGCGCCACCGGCGACGGCGCCGGCATCCTCACCCAGGTGCCGCGAGAGCTCCTCGCCGCCGAGCTCGCGGCACGCGGCGTGCGGGTCGACGACACCGAGCCGATCGGCGTGGGGGTCTTCTTCCTGCGGCGCGGCAGGGCCGAGCGTCGCCGGCGCGCCCTCGAGGAGGTGGAGAGGCAGCTCCAGCGCGGCGGCCTCGAGCTGCTCGGCTGGCGCCCGGTGCCGGTCCGCCGCGAGACCCTCGGCGACGATGCGCGGCGGAGCTGCCCGGAGATCCTGCAGGCGCTGGTGCGCCTGCCCGCCGGGCTCGGCGAGGGGGCCGCCGAGCGGCTCCTCTACCTCACCCGCCGGCGCATCGAGCGGACGGCGCCGGCCGACCTCTACGTCGTCTCGCTGTCGCACCGCACCGTCGTCTACAAGGCGATGTGCCGCGCTCACCAGCTCGCCGCCTTCTTCCCCGACTTGACCGATCCGCGCTACGCCACCGCCATCGCCCTTTTCCACCAGCGCTTCAGCACCAACACGATGCCGCAGTGGCGGCTCGCCCAGCCCTTCCGGCTGCTCGGCCACAACGGCGAGATCAACACCATCCAGGGCAACGCCAACTGGATGGCCTCGCGCGAGCGCGAGCTGCGCAGCTCGCTGTGGGGGCACGAGGTGGAGGAGCTGCTGCCGGTGCTGCAGGAAGGGGGCAGCGACTCGGCGATGCTCGACAACGCCCTCGAGCTGCTGGTGATGTTCGGCCGCGACCTGCTGCACGCGCTGATGATGCTCATCCCCGAGGCGCCGCGCCCCGGCCGCGACGCCGAGCTGCAGGCCTTCATCGACTACCACGCCGCGCTCATGGAGCCCTGGGACGGGCCGGCCGCGGTGGTGGTCTCCGACGGCCGCGTCGCCGCCGCGGTGCTCGACCGCAACGGTCTGCGCCCCCAGCGCTACTGGGTCACCGACGACGACCTGGTGATCCTCGGCTCCGAGACCGGCATCGTCGACCTGCCCGCCGGCAGCATCGTGCGCAAGGGGCGGCTGGGGCCGGGGCAGATCCTGGCGGTCGACACCGAGCGTCACGAGCTGCTCGAGGACGAGGAGATCAAGCGCCGCTATGCCCGCCGCCGGCCGTACGGCGAGTGGGTGGAGCGCCACCTGGTGCCGGCGCCGCAGCGCACCAGCGCCGTGCCGCCGGAGAGTGAAGGCCCCGAGCGCGAGCGCCTGCAGCGCGCCTTCGGCTACAGCCACGAGGTCTTCGAGCGCCTGCTCGACCCCATGCTCAAGGAGGGCAAGCAGCCGGTGGGGTCGATGGGCGACGACACGCCGCCGGCCGCCATCTCGCGCCAGCCCCAGCTTCTGTACCGCTACTTCAAGCAGCGCTTCGCCCAGGTGACCAACCCGGCCATCGACCCGCTGCGCGAGCGCATGGCCTTCTCGCTGGAGACCATGGTGGGGTCGTGGGGCTGCGTCATCGACGAGGTGCCCGAGGCGGCGCATCTCCTGCGCTTCGAAACCCCCTTGCTCGGCCACGAGACCTTCGACTGGCTCCTCGGCCTCGAGGACCGCCGCTTCCCCTCCTGCGTGCTCGACGCCGTCTTCCGCGCCGAGAGCGGCGCCGCCGGCCTGCAGGCCGCCGTCGACGACCTCTGCGCGCGTGCCGAGCGCGGCGTCGATGCGGGCGCCACGCTGGTGGTGCTCTCCGACCGCCGCCTCGACGCCGAGCACGCCCCCATTCCCATGCTGCTCGCCACCTCGGCGGTGCACCGCCACCTCATCCGCGTGCGCAAGCGGATGCAGGTGTCGATCATCTGCGACACCGGCGAGCCGCGTGAGGAC
>DASYUP010000342.1:0-4333 GCA_036001185.1 Thermoanaerobaculia bacterium | reverse complement strand
AGCGAGACGGCGTCGGCGATGGTACGGAAGTGGGCCACCAGGCCGTCCTGCTTGGGCTTGTTGTAGTAGGGCGTGACGATGAGGACGGCGTCGGCGCCAGCCTTCTCGCAGCGGCGGGCGAGCTCCACCGCCCGCGCGGTGTCGTTGGTGCCGGCGCCGGCGATGACCTGGACGGGGCGGGCGGCGCGGTGGACCTCGTCGGCGACGGTCGCCACCACCCGCGCGTGCTCCTCCGGCGTCATCGTCACCGCCTCACCGGTGGTGCCGACGGGGACCACGCCGGCGACGCCGCCGGCAATCTGGTGACGCACGACGCGGCGCAACCCCTCCTCGTCGATGGTGCCGTCGGCGTGGAAGGGGGTCACCAGGGCGGTGAACACGCCCCGCAACCTGGGCTCGGGCTGGCTCATGGCGATCTCCTCTCGAGGAACTGCTCGAACGTTACGGGCCCCGGCGGCCGCTCGGCGGCTAGCCACTCGCCGGCGGCCACCGCGCCGGCGGCGAAGACGCCGCGCGAGCGCACGCGGTGGACCAGCTCGATGGACTCGTTGTCACCATCGAAGATGATGGTGTGCTCGCCGGGCTGCCCGCCGTGGCGCAGCGCCACCACCGGCGGCGCGGCGCCGCCGCGCGCCTCAGCCAGCAGGGCGGCGAGCATCTTGGCGGTGCCCGACGGCGCATCCTGCTTGCGGCGGTGGTGACGCTCGACGATGGCGGGCTCGAACTCGGAGAAGGGAGCGAGGGCATGCGCCGCCTCGGCCACGAGGCGCTTCATCACCGCGATGCCGATGGAGAAGTTGGCGGCGACCAGCAGCGGCACCCCGTTGCGCGCCGCCGCCTCGCGGGCGGCCGCCGGATCCCAGCCGGTGGTGCCGCAGACGGTGGGCACGCCGAGCTTGACCAGCTCGAGCACCCGCGCCGCGGCGCTCTGCGGGTGGGTGAACTCGAAGGCGACGTCCGCCTGGGCATCGCCGGGGTCGCTGCCGAGGGCGCCGTCGCGGCCGATGCGGCGAATCACCTCATGCCCGCGCCCCGCCCAGAGGGCGGCGATCGCCTCGCCCATTGCGCCATTGCCGACGACGAGGGCGCGCAGCGGGGCGCCGGCGGTCGAGCCGTCGTCGCTCACCCGGCCCGCTCCAGGGCGAGCTCCTCGAAGGCGACGCGGTGGAGCCGCTCCACCGCCTCGCGCGCCTCGCCGAGCGGCAGCAGATGCGAGACGGCGATGCCGCGCCCCGGCACCTCCACCGCGTCGAGGTCGCGCAGCGCGTGACGCAGCCGTGGCGCGAAGCCGCCGTCGAGCTCGCCGAGCCGGCCGACCACCGACACCAGCACGCGGGCGGTGCGGCCGACGTGGGCCAGCACCTGCCGCGAGACCTTGAGCTGCAGCGGCACCGAGCCCAGCCGGTAGCCGGTGGCGAGCGCCCAGCTTCCCTCCACCGGGAAGCGCGCGCGCACCACCTTGCCGCTGCTGCTCGACAACAGCGTCTCGCGGGCGGCGATCCCCCACAGCGGCGCCGCCGCCGGCGCCGGGCCGATGACGCTCCCCGCCGCCTCCGGCCGGAAGCGGTTGCGGATGCACACCCGGGTACCCACCGCCGCGGCCGGCGCCACGGTGTCCGGGTGGATGACCTTGGCGCCCAGGCGCGCGAGGCAGCCGGCCTCGCGGTAGGAGAGCGTCGGCACCAGCCGCGCGGCCGGCACCAGCCGCGGATCGGCGGTGAGGATGCCGTCGACGTCGGTCCAGATCTCCACCGCCGAGGCGCGCAGGGCGCCGCCGAGGAGGGTCGCCGAGAGATCGGAGCTCTCGCGTCCCATGGTGGTGGTGCGCCCCGAGGGCGCGCGCCCCACGTAGCCGCCGGTCAGCACCACCTTGCCCGCGGCGAGCAACGGCCGCGCCTGCCGCTCGACCTGGTGGAAGATGCGCGCCCGGTCGGGGCGGGCGACGCCGAAGCAGGCGTCGGTCGCCACCAGGTCGCGCGGGTCGAGCCAGGCGGCGGCGACGCCGCGCGCGGTGAGCGCGGCGGTCAGCAGGCGCGACGACAGCAGCTCGCCGAGCGAGACCACCGCGTCGTTGGCGCGCGGCGTCACCTCGCCGGCGGCGCGGATGCCCTCGAGCTCGGCGCCCACGCGCTCCGCTTCCTCGTCGATGGCCTGCCGCACCCAGCCGCCGTCGGCCTCCTTCGTCGCCACCTGGGCGAGCGCCTGCGCGTGCCGCGCCGCCAGGGCGTCGAGGTCTTCGCGTGCTCCATCGAGGTCGCCAGCGGCGGCGCGCGCCGCCAGCCGCTGCAGCTCGGAGGTGCCCTTGCCCATCGCCGAGAGGACCACCAGCCGCGGCTCGCTGCGGGCGCCCACCAGCTCGGCGACGCCGGCGATCTTCTCGCCGCCATCCACCGAGCTGCCGCCGAACTTGAGGACGACCAGGGCCGCGGGCGGCCACGAGGCGCACATCACCTCGCCTCCGCGACCGCCTCCGCACGCGCCGCCAGCAGCCCCTTGGCCGCCAGCAGCTCGGCGTTGAGCAACGCCGCGCCCGCGGCGCCGCGCACGGTGTTGTGCACCAGCACGGTGAAGCGGGCATGGTAGACGGGATCGGCGCGCAGGTTGCCCACCGACACCGTCATGCCGTCACCGGCGCGCACGTCGCGCAGCGGCTGCGGCCGGTCGGCCGCCGCCAGCACCTGCAGCGGCCGCGCCGGGGCGCTGGGCAGCAGCAGCCGCTGCGGCTCGCCGGTGAACTCGTCCATGCAGCGGGCGATCTCCTCGAGGCCCGCCTCCTCGCGCAGCCGCACGAACATCGACACCGTGTGGCCGTCGATCACCGGCACGCGATTGACCGCCACCGACAGCGGGAACTCCGCCTCGAGGATCTTCTGCGGCTCGCGGGCGATCTTCTCCTCCTCGCCGCCGATGGTGGGGATGACGTTGCCGATGATGTCGAGTGACGGCACGCCGGGGTAGCCGGCGCCGGAGACCGCCTGCATGGTCACCGCCGTCACTGCCTCGAGGCCGAAGGCCTGGTGCAGCGGCGCCAGCGCCATGACGATGCCCACCACCGAGCAGTTGGGGTTGGTCACCAGCCCGCCGCCGGCGGCGGCCCAGGGCTGCTCGCGCACGCGCTCGGCGGCGTGCGCGTTGATCTCCGGCACCAGCAGCGGCACCCGCGGATCCATGCGGAACTTGCTGGCGTTGCTGACCACCACGTGGCCGCGGCCGGCGTAGAGCGGCTCGAGCTCGGCGGCGGTCGTGGCGTCGAGGGCGGAGAGCACCAGCTTGGCGGTCAGTGACACCCCCGGTGGCAGCACCGTCAGGGCGGCGGCCGCCGCCGGTAGCGGGCTATCGAGCAGCCAGTGGCAGGCCTCGCCGTACGCCTTGCCGGCCGAGCGCTCGGAGGCCACCGCCTCGGCGAAGATGAACCAGGGGTGGCGCTCGAGCGCCTGCACCAGGCGCTGGCCGACGGCGCCGGTGGCACCGAGGATGGCTACGGGGGTTCTACGCTCGCGGTGAGGCATCGAAGTCTCGTCCTTTCACCTGTCGATGGCTGCGTCGGAGTGCAAGAAATCGGCCATGGCGGGGGGTGGATCGCCGCCTCACAGCGGCGTCGAGTTCTCCCGCACGTAACCTTCGGTGAGATCGCATCCGTAGGCCTCCGCTTCGCCGCGGCCGAAGCCGAGGTCGACGCCCAACCGGACCTCCGGCGACCCCAGGTGGGCGAGGGCGCCCTGCGCCGCCTTCTCGCCCTGGTGCCTGCCCCGGCGGACCAGCACGACGTCGCCGAAGGAGAGGGTGAAGCGCTCGTGCTCGTAACGCGCGCCCGAGGAACCGAGGGCGGCGATCACCCGTCCCCAGTCGAGCCGCCCGCCGCCGACCGCCGCCTTCACCAGCGGCGAGCCGGCGATGGAGCGCGCGGCGGCGCGTGCCTCGGCGTCGTTTCTCGCCCCGCGCACGCTCACCAGCAACAGCTTGGTCGCCGCCTCGCCGTCGCGGGCGAGCTGGCGCGCCAAGTCGGCGGTGAGGGTGGCGAGGGCGGCACGGAAGGCATCGGCGTCGCGGTGGCGCCGGCGCAGCGGCGTGTGGCCGGCGGCGCCGGAGGCGAGCAGCAGGCAGGTGTCGGAGGTCGACATGTCGCCGTCGATCACCAGTTGGTTGAGAGTGCGGCCGACGGCGGCGGCCAGCTCCTCCCGCAGGAACGCTTGGCGAGCGGCGGCATCGGTGACGAGGAACGACAGGGTCGTCGCCATCTGCGGTCCCACCATCCCCGACCCCTTCGACAGTCCGAGCAGCGTCACCTCGCGCCCCTCGACGAGGCAGCGGGTGACGGCCCGCTTGGGCACCG
>DASYUP010000341.1:0-9569 GCA_036001185.1 Thermoanaerobaculia bacterium | reverse complement strand
GGTCGAGGCCCGCGTCGTCGGCGATCTTCTGGGCTTCGCGGATCTCGACGATGCCGCGCTGGTTGCCCTCGTCGTCGATGAGTCGCACCTCACGGGCGCGGATCTGGCGATTCATGCGCGTCTTCTTGTCGATGGCCAGGGGTCGTTACCTCCTTGAAATGGTTCCTTAGGGACGGGCGGCGCCCGCCCGCTTGCTGCCGCCGCGGCTCACAGCTCCAGGCTGCGGCTCTTCTCGCGACCGACGATGCGCTCGACGACCGCCGCCACCGGCTGCGCGTCGAGGCGCTCACCATTGCGCAGCCGCAGCGCCACGCTGCTCGACTCCGCCTCTTGCTCGCCCACCACCAGCATGTAGGGCACCTTGTGCACCTGCGCCTCGCGGATCTTGTAGCCCAGCTTTTCGCTACGCGCGTCGAGCTCGACGCGCACGCCGGCCCGCGTCAGCTCCTCGGCCACTGTCGCCGCGTAGTGGTGCGCCTTCTCCGACACCGGCAGCACCACCGCCTGCACGGGTGCCAGCCAGACCGGGAAGGCGCCGCCGGTGTGCTCGATGAGGATGCCGAGGAAACGCTCGAGCGAGCCCAGCATGGCGCGATGGATCATCACCGGAGGGTGCTCGGCGCCGTCGGCGCCGATGTACTTGAGGGCGAAGCGCTGCGGCATCTGGTAGTCGAGCTGCAGGGTGCCCAGCTGCCACCAACGGCCGATGGTGTCGCTGATCTGGAAGTCGATCTTCGGACCGTAAAAGGCGCCGTCGCCGGGATTGATCGCGTAGTCCTTGCCGAACACCGACTGCAGTGCCGCCTCCAGCGTGCTCTCGGCATGCCGCCACTGCTCGGCGGTGCCGATCGACTTCGGCGGCCGCGTCGACAGCTCGATCTTGATCGCCGAGAAACCCATGGTGTGGTAGATCTCGAGGATCATGCGCGCCGCCGCCTCGATCTCGGCGCCGATCTGCTCCTCGGTGCAGAAGATGTGGGCATCGTCCTGGCTGAAGCTGCGCACCCGCGTGAGGCCCGAGGTGACGCCGCTCTTCTCGTAACGGTGCAGCCTTCCGAAGTCGCCGTAGCGGATGGGCAGGTCGCGGTAGCTGCGCAGCCGGGTGGCGAAGATCAGGCAGTGGCCGGGGCAGTTCATCGGCTTGACCGCCATCTGCCGCTCGTCCGCCTCGGTGAAGAACATCGCCTCGCGGTAGTTCTCGTAGTGCCCCGAGGTGTGCCAGAGGTCGACGTCGAGGATCTGCGGCGTCACCACCTCGCCGTAGCCGCGCGCCCCCTGCAGCTCGCGCACGAAGCCCAAGAGGCGGTTGTAGACGAACGCCCCCTTGGGGTGGAAGAAGGGCATCGCCGGCGCCAGCGGGTTGAAGCTGAAGAGGTCGAGCTCGGGTCCCAGGCGGCGGTGGTCACGGGCCCGCGCCTGCTCGGCGGCGTGCAGGTAGGCCTCGAGCTCGGCCGGCGTGGCGAAGGCGGTGCCGTAGACCCGCTGCAGCATCTCCTTGCTCTCGTCGCCGTGCCAGTAGACACCGGAGGCCTCGAGCAGCTTGATGGCGCCGATCTGCGAGGCGCGCTGTACGTGCGGGCCGCGACAGAGGTCGGTGAAGCGGCCGTGACGATAGAGGGTGATCGTCTCGCCCTCGGGAATCTCGCGCAGGCGCTCCACCTTGAGCGACTCGCCCATCTCACGGAAGATGCGCTCCGCCTCGGCGCGCGACACCTCGATGCGCTCGAAGGCGCTGTCCTCGCCGACGATGGCGCGCATCTGCTCCTCGATGCGCGCGAGGTCCTCGGGGGTGAAGGGCCGGCCGATGCGGAAGTCGTACTGGAACTTCTCGCTGTGGTCCTTGCGGCCGGCGTCGATCTCGACGCCGGGGAAGAGGCGCTTGACGGCGTCGGCGAGCAGGTGCTCGGCGCTGTGGCGCACGAACTCGCCCGCCCGTTGGTGCTTCGGGGTGACGATCTCCAGCCGGCCGCCGCGCGCGAGCGGCTGCCGCAGGTCGACGAGCTCGCCGTCGACCAGGGCGCCGACCGCGTCCTTGGCCAGCCGCGGGCCGATGCCGCGCGCCACCTCGAGCGGCGTCGTCCCCGCCTCGACCGTGCGCACCGAGCCGTCCGGGAGGGTGAGCTCCAGGCTCGCCGAGGCGGTCACCATGAGCGCATGGAAGTCGGCGGCAAGAGAGGGCGCGAGACGGGGGGGCGGAGGCTGATCAAACGGGGGGCAGGCAGACTTGGTAGGCGCTGGCGGACTCGAACCGCCGACCTCTACCGTGTGAAGGTAGCGCTCTAACCAGCTGAGCTAAGCGCCTCTTGAAGGCCTCTGTTGAACCAGATCGAATCATCTGAGCGAGATCGAGTGCCGGTGGCAGTCCCCTCTCCGTGTTTCCCTGTATTGGTAGGCCCGAGCGGATTCGAACCGCTGACCTCTACGATGTCAACGTAGCGCTCTAACCAGCTGAGCTACGGGCCTGTTCCCGCGGCCGAAGGGGACCGAGAGTAGCAAGCGGGTCTCGGGGGTGTCAACCGGACGCACGAGCCCGCTGGCAAAGGGCCGGCGCCGGCAGTCCCGCCCGCGCCAGATGCCTGGAAGCCCTTTCCGGCCGGCCGCGGCGCCGGCCCGGCGGCCGATTCATAGAGGCGCAGGCGACGGTCCGCCGGCGGCTGCCGCACCAGCTGCCGCCGTCCGCTCGGCCAGCGCACGGCGAGCTCCTCGGGAGCGGCCCCGCCGGTGCCGAAGTGGGCGGTGAGGGCGTTCTGCGACTCGTAGGAGGAACCGGTGCGCACCTCCCGCACCATGCGCCGACCGCCGGCGGCAAGCTCGAGGCGGGCGCCGATGCCGGCGCTGTTGTCGCCGGCGCCGGCGAGATCGACCTGCAACCAGCCGCCGACAACGGTGGTGACATCTTCGTAGACCTCCGCGAGATCGTCGTTGCCGGTCACCACCAGGTCGACGTCGCCGTCGTCATCGAGGTCGCCGGCGGCGAGGCCGCGGTGGGCGCGCACTCCCGTGAGCCCCGCCTCCCGCTCCTCGCGGAAGACGCCGCGGCCGTCGTTGACGAAGAGCTGGTTCTTCTGCCTGTAGGTCGAGCCGTTGCCGCTGGCCTCGACGTTGTGGACGATGTGGCCGTTGGCCACCACCAGATCGAGGTCGCCGTCCTGGTCGAGGTCGGCCGCCGCGGTGCCGAAGCCGACGTAATACATGGAGGGCTCGGCGAGGCGCGAGACGTATCGGCCGTCGGTGAACAGCAGGCCGCCCTGGTTGAGGTAGAGGGCGTTGGTCTGCAGGTCGAGATGGGTCTTGAAGAGGTCGGGCCAGCCGTTGCCGTCGAGGTCGGCGAGCTCGACGCCCATGCCCGCCTCTGGCAGGCCGAGGTCCGAGAGGGCGGTGCCGGTGAGCAGCCCCACCTCCTCGAAGCGGCCGCCGCCGAGATTGTGAAAGAGGAAGCCGGGGGTCATGTCGTTGGCGACGAAGAGGTCCTGCCACCCATCGCCGTCGACGTCGCCGAAGACGACCCCCAGCCCCTTGCCCTCGTCGGGCAGGAATCCCGCCGCCGCCGTCGCCTCGACGAAGCGCCCGCCGCCGAGATTGCGGTAGAAGCGATCGGGCAGCCCGCGGTAGACCTCGGGGTGGCAGTAGGAGCGCAGGCCGCGCTCCTTGTTGCCGCACGGCGGGTTGTTGGCGAAGGAGAAGTCCACGTAGTCGGCGACGTAGAGGTCGAGGTCGCCGTCGCCGTCGACGTCGGCGAAGGCCGCCGAGCTCGCCCACAGCGGGTTGCCGAGACCGGCCTCGGCGGTGGCGTCGACGAAGGTCCCGTCCCCCTGGTTGCGGAAGAGCTGGTCGGGGCCGAAGGCGGTGACGTAGAGGTCGAGGTCGCCATCGCCGTCGACGTCGCCGGCGGTGGCGCCCATGCCGAAAGCGGCGACTCGCAGGCCGGCCGCCTCGGTGACGTCGCGGAAGCGGCCGTTCCCCTCGTTGCGGAAGAGCGCCGAGCGGCCGGGCTCGCCGACGTAGCCCGGCAGCGCGCCCGAGTCGACGAAGAAGACGTCGAGGTCGCCGTCGCCGTCGTAGTCGAGGAGGGCGACACCCGAGCCCATGGTCTCCGGCATGTAGAACTGTCCCGAGGCGCCATTGTGGTGGCGGTGCACGAGGCCCCAGGCGGCCGCCACCTCGCGCAGCCGCGGCGCGGGGGCAGACGGCAGCGCGGAGGGCGGCGCCTCCGCCGCGCCGGCGACGGGCGTCGCGAGCAGCAGCGCCACCAGGCAAGACGGCAGCCCCAGGCGTTCCCTCGGCATGGGCGCCGTCGAGGCTAGCAGCCGCCGGCGACACCGGCTAGGCGGTCGGGCCGGGCCGCGGCGCGCGGCTGCTGGACCGCCGCCCGGGTGTTAACATCCGCCGCCGCCGCTCGCCATGCGCCAACCGCTCCTGCTGCTCGGCTCGATACTGTTCGCCGCCTTCCCCCTCGCTGCCGCGGCTCCGCCTGCCCCGGCGAGGCCCGCCGGCACCCCCAGTCCCGCCGCTGCCCCGCCGCCGGGGCAACCCAGACCGGAGCTGCTCGCCGCCTTCCAGCGCGCCAACGAGCGCTTCGTGGCCGGCGACTATGCCGGCGTGGTGGCGCTGCTCGCCCCGCTCGCCAAGGCCGCCGACGCGCCACCGCCGATGCGCACGCTGCTCGCCGCTGCCTACCTCGGCCTCGGCCGCGCCGCCGAGGCGGCGGCCGTCGTCGCCCCGCTGGCCGAGAGCGAGCAGGCGGGGCCGGCATTGCTGTTCCAGGCCGCGCAGGCCGCCGCCGCGTTGGGCGACGAAGCCAAGGCGGAGACTTATCTGCGCCGCGCCGCCGTCAAGGACCCCACCTCGCTCGCCGCCCGCACGCTGGGCATGCGCCGTGGCGGCGAGGGCAAGCTCGCCGAGGCCTGCGGCTTGCTGCAGCCCTACGCCGCCGCGCACGCCGACGACACCGATGCCCGTCTCTCCGCCGCCTTCTGTTCCCTCGACCTCGGCCAGGCGGCGACCGCCAGCGCGCTGCTGGAAGGGCTTCCCGCCGACGAGCCCCGCGCGCGCCTGCTCCGCGCCCGCGTGGCCCTGCAGCAGGGACACCCCGACGAGGCCATCGCGCAGCTCTCGCCACTCGCCGCCAACCCGCCGGCAGTAGTGGCGCACGACCTGCGTCGCAACCTCGCCGAGGCTTATCTCGAGGTCGGCAAGGCGGACGAGGCGGCGAAGCTGCTCGCCGGCAAGACCGCCGGGGACGTCAACCTCTCGCTGCTCCTCGCCCGGGCCAAGCAGCAGGGCGGCGACCCCGCGGGCGTGGTGACGGTGGTGGCACCCTTCGCCGGCCAGCTCACCGCGCCGGCACCGCCGGCAGCCGACCGGCAGGTGCTCGCCGCCATGGCCCTCGAGTGGGGGCGCGCGCTGGTGACGCTGCAGCGCTGGGGGGAGGCGGTGACCGCCCTGCAGGCCGCCACGCGGCTGGATGCGGCGAGCGCGCCGGCGTGGCAGGCGCTGGTGCAGGCGCTGCGCGGCGCCGGGCGCAGCGCCGAGGCTGAGCAGGCGTTGGCGCGCTTCCGCGAGGCGAGCGCCGCCAAGCCCTAGGGCTCGTTGCTCCGCAAAAGGCGCTCGCTTACCGTCATCGCGAGCGAAGCGAAGCAATCTCGACGTTGCGGCGTCGAGATTGCTTCGTCGCTACGCTCCTCGCCGTGACGAGGTCGAGAGGGTCGCGACACTGTTGCAGCAGGTAGCGGCGCTCTCAGCGCACCGCGCCAGCGCGCAGGTGGTTGGAGGCGCAGCGGTAGCCACCGTTGCGCACGACGCTCCCCACGAGAGGCGGCAGCAGCTCGAGATGCGCGCCGTGGGCGGCGAACGCCTCGCCCGCCAGACGGTCGCCGCTCGCCAGGCGCGAGCCGAAGCCCTCGGCACGCGTGGTGCCGCCCCTCGTCTCCACCACGACGTTGTTCCAGCCGATGAGGAACTGACCGGAAGCGAGTCCTTGCGAGTCGCGCAACAGGTCGAGGGGAACGAGCAGCAGCGGCAGCCGGCCGACGGCGAGCCCCTGGGCGGCGAGGTGCGCGGCGACCAGGTCGAGGAAGGATGCCAGCTCCCGCGACGGCTCGCCGCGCGCGTGCGCCAGGAGAGCCGGGGTCAGCCCGCCGGCCGAAGACAGGCCATAACCGGCGGCGAAGGCCGCCCACTCCGCCGCCGGCGCCTGCGCCAGCAGCCGCTCGCCCAGGGCGACGTCGGCCACCAGCGCAGCGCCCTGGCCGTCGCGACCCGGCAGCAGCGTCACCAGCGAGTCGAGGTCGTAACCGGCGCCGCCGCCGAGCCGCCGCATCAGCTCCGTGCGCGCCGCCTCACCCATCAGCGCGCCGCCGTCAGGCAACGGGTGCACGAAGCGCACCGGGCGCCCGTAGAGCGCGGTCAGCTCGTCGGCGGCCCGCCGTACCGCGGCCACGTAGGCGTCGACACCGGCGGCGCCGCCGAAGGTCTCCACCGGCACGCGCGCGAGGCCGCGCAGCGCCAGAGCGCGGGGCTCGCAGGTGTGCAGCGTGACCCAGGCCGCCTGCCGCGTGAGCAGCACCTGCCCGTTGTGGAAGGGCACCTCGGCGCGCGCCCAGCGTACGCCGCCCCAGGCGCTGTCGAGGTCGGCCGGCAGGTCCTGCACCAGCTCGGGACCGAGCTCGGCGTCGGCCTCGCGGCCCCGCTGCAGGTTGGGACGCACGATGATGCGCACGGCCCCACCGCGCGCGCGAGCGAAGCTGAACGGGTCGCGGGGCCAGGGCGAATAGGGCCCGCCGCGCGCGGTCAGCAGCCGCAGGCGCAACGGGCCGGCGACTGGCGCCAGCACTTGCGCCATCGACAGATCGACCAGCGCCAGCAGCTCGCGGCGCGCATCGGCCGCCCGCACCGCGGCGAGCAGCGCCCGCGCCTCACCGCCGGCGATCAGCGGCGAGGGGAACGAGTAGACGGAGGCGATCAGCGGCCGGTCGGGGTCGTCCTCGATGCGCCAGGCGGCATCGCCCGCCGCCGGCCAGGCGACCTGCAGGGCCGCGGCCCGGCGCGCCGCCGACGTCGAGACCGGCGGGGCTGCACCGGGCAACGGCGCGCAGGCCAGCGCGATGGCGAGGACGAGGAGGAGCCAGCGAGCAGGCATGACTCAGGGGCGGTCGCCGGCACCCAGCCGCAGGCGACGGCCGGTCGGCACCCCGGCGATCGCCTGCTGACGCCCGTCCGGCCAGCGCAGCAGCAGGCGGTCCACCTGCACATTTTCGCCCAGGCCGAAATGCACGCTCATGGCGTGCTGCGACAGGTAGGAGCTGCCCGTCCGCACCTCCCGCACCTGGGTGCGCCCGCCGGCCTGCACGCTGACGCGGGCGCCGACGCCGAAGGTGTTGCCGGTGCCGGCGAGGTCGACCAGCAGGGAGCGGCCGCCGGTGCTGACGTTGTTCCGCGGGTCCCCGCCGACGGGGACCCGCTCCACGACGTCGCGGCTCGCCACTGGCTCGCCGCTCTGGTTCTCCCACGCCTCGGCGAGGTCGTTGCTGGCGAGGATCACCAGGTCGAGGTCGCCGTCGCCGTCGAGGTCGCCGGTGGCGAGGCCGCGATGCACCCGCACCAGGTCCATGCCGCTGTCGGTCACCTCGCGGAAGGTGCCGTCGCCCCGGTTCTCGAAGACCTGGTTGCGCTGCGCGAACTGCGCCCCCTTGCGCAGCTGCGGCTCGACGTCGTTGACGTGGCCGTTGGCGAAGACGAGGTCGAGGTCGCCATCCTGGTCGAGATCGGCGAAGTCGACGCCGAAGCCGAGGTACATGAGGGTCGGCTCGGCGAGGTGGGCGACGTAGCGGGCGTCCGAGAAGAGCAGGTCGCCGAGATTGCGGTAGAGGGCGTAGGTCTCGAGATCGAAGTTGGTGACCACCACGTCGAGGCGCCCGTCGCCGTCGTAGTCGTCGAGGTCCACTCCCATCCCCGCCTCCGCCTTGGCCTGCGGCGAGAGCGCCGTTCCCGACAGCGCGCCCACTTCCTCGAAGGTGCCGTCGCCGCGGTTGTGGAACAGCAGGTTGGGGTCGAGGTCGTCGGCGACGTAGAGGTCCGGCCAGCCGTCGCCGTCGAGGTCGGCGAAGCCGACGCCGAGGCCGTGCAGCGCCGGTCCGGCGAGGCCGGCAGCGGCGGTGGCGTCGACGAAGCGCCCGTCGCCGCCGTTGCGATAGAAGTGGTCGGGCAATCCGCGGTATGCCTGCGGCTTGCAGTAGCCGACGATGCCGCTGGTCGGCTCGCGGCAGTCCTTGTGCTTGGCGGGGGTGAAGTCGGCGTAGTCGGCGACGTAGAGATCGAGGTCACCGTCGCGATCGACGTCGGCGAAGGCGGCGCCGGCGCTCCACGCGGGGTCTCCCACCCCCGCCGCCGCGGTGACCTCGGTGAAGCGCCCGTCGCCGTCGTTGCGGAAGAGCTGGTTCGGCCCCAGCTCGCTGACGAAGAGGTCGAGGTCGCCATCGCCGTCGACGTCGCCGGCGGTGGCCCCGGCTCCGTAGCCGCTCACCGCGATGCCGGCCCGCGCGGTGACGTCGACGAAGCGAAGACCCCCGTCGTTGCGCAAGAGGCGCGAGCGCGCCGGCTCGCCGGCGTAGCCGGGCAGCGGCCCGCCGTCGACGAAGAAGACGTCCTCGTCGCCGTCGCCGTCGTAGTCGAAGATCACCAGCCCGCCCACCATCGTCTCCACCATGTAGCGGCGCCCGCTGGCGGCGTTGTGATGGCGAAAATCGAGCCCCCAGCGCGCGGCGGCGTCGCGGAAGCGGATGGCGCTCGCCGCCGCCGGCGGCGCTGCGGCGAGCAACACGAGCAGCAGGGCTGCGAGGAGCGACCCCCTGGCCCTCACGTCCACGCTGGTCGGCACGATCTCCGGGAATGCACCCCCCAGGAATGCACCCTCCAGGAATGCACTTTAGTGCGACTCCTTGCGCAGCTGCTCGAGGTTGGCCGCCGCCACCTTGTCGCCGGGGTTGAGGCGCAGCACCTGCTCCAGCAGGCCGCGCGCCTCCTCGCGCTTGCCGGCGCCCATCAGCAGCACCGCCAGGTCGCTCATCGCCGCGGTGTGGCGCGGCGCCAGCACGAGGGCACGGCGCAGGTCGGCTTCGGCGCCGCGCAGGTCGTTCATCGCCATCTTGACGACGCCGCGCTGGTAGACGACGTTGGCGTCATTGGGCGCCATGGCGAGCGCCGTCTCGGCGGCCTTGAGCGCCGCCGCGAACTCGTGCTCCGCGAGCAGCAGCCGGACCTCGAAGCTGCGCGCCAGCAGGTCATCGGGGGCCGCAGCTAGCTGGCGGCGCACGAGATCGAGCGCCTGCTGCGGCTTTTGCTGCTGCATCAATGCGAGAACTGCCTGCGCGAACTCCGAAGGCGGCGCTTCGGCGGGGGCGGGAGTGGAGGCCCCCGGCGGCGCGATGGCGCGCGGTGCGCCGCTGAGGTGCTGTGCCTGGGCGCGCGCCTTCGCCGCGTCGGCACCGCGACCGGCGGCCTCGAGCGCAGCGGCAAGACTCTCCCAGGCGTCGCGGCCCTGGGGGTTGAAGCGGGCGGCCTGCTGCAGCGTC
>DASYUP010000340.1:0-8576 GCA_036001185.1 Thermoanaerobaculia bacterium | reverse complement strand
GGCACCGGCGCGACCGCCGGCGGCACTACCTCCCCTTCCACTGCGGCGGCCGCTTCTCCAGGAAGGCCGCCACCCCCTCCGCCTTGTCCTCGGTCGAGAAGCTGAGGCAGAAGAGGTCGCGCTCGTAGAGGATCCCCTCCTCGATCGCCAGCCGCTGGCTCGCCCGCACCGCCTCCTTGGCGATGCGCAGGGTGAGCGGGCTCTTGCCGGCGATCTTGCCCGCCAGCTCCAGAGTCTTCGCCCGCAGCTCCTCGTGCGGCACGACCAGCTCGACCAGCCCGATCTCCTTGGCCTCGGCGGCGCCGATCATGTCGCCGGTCAAGGTGAGGCGCATGGCGTGGCCGAGGCCGACGAAGCGCGGCAGCCGCTGGGTGCCGCCGCCGCCGGGGATGAGGCCGAGCTTGATCTCCGGCTGGCCGAAGCGCGCCTTCTCCGAGGCGATGCGCATATCGCACGACATCGCCAGCTCGCAGCCGCCGCCGAGGCAGAAGCCGTTGATCATGGCGATCACCGGCTTGGGGTAGCTCGACATCACGTCGTAGAGGCGCGGGAAGCGCATCGCCTCGCGCTGGTCCAGCGGCGAGCGGCCGGCGAACTCGGCGATGTCGGCGCCGGCGATGAAGGCCTTGTCGCCGGCGCCGGTGACGACGATCACTCCCACACTGTCGTCGCCGGCGAGCGCGTCGAGGGCGGCGAGCACCTCGTCGCGCACCTGCTGGGAGAGCGCGTTGAGCTTGTCGGGACGGTTGATGGTGATGACGGCGACGCGGCCGTCGCGGGTGAGGAGGATGGTCGATTCGTGGGCGGCGGTCTCGGGCATGAACGTGGCCTCCGGTGAGGAACGGGGAACAGAGCGGGCGGGGACAAGCCCCGCCCCTACATCCGACAAGAGAAGCGATTCTGGCGTAGGGGCGAGGCTTGGTCCCGCCCGTCTTCACGCGTGGTCGTCACCGGCACTACCGATGCTTCCACCGTGGCTTGCGTTTCTCCAGGAACGCCGCGATCCCCTCGTTCATGTCGGCGGTCGGGACCAGCTCCTCGAGGTAGATCCGCTCGGCCTCGCCGAGCGCCGCCGCGAAGGGGAGCTGCTCGCCGGCGGCGGCGGCGCGCTTGGCGAGGCGCAGCGCCGCGCCGCTCTGCGCCAGCAGGGCGGCGGTGATCTCCGCGCAGCCGGCGTCCAGCTTGCCCGCGGCGACGCGCCGGGTGAGCAGCCCCAGGCGCTCCGCCTCGGCGGCATCGAAGGTGCGGCCGGTGAGCAGCAGCTCGAGGGCGCGCGGGCGGCCGATCCAGCGCGGCAGCAAGGCCGCCGCTACCGGCGGGTAGCAGCCGAGGGTGATCTCGGGCAGGCCGAAGGTGGCGTCGTCGCTCGCCACCACCAGGTCGCAGGCGAGGGCCAGCTCGAGGCCACCGCCGAGGCAGTGGCCATTCACGCAGGCGAGGGTGACGCCGCCGAAGGTGCGCAGCTCGCGGATGGCGCCGTGGAAGGCGGCGAGCGCCGGGCCGATGCGCTCGCCGACATGGTCCTGCACCGCCACCCCGGCGGAGAAGGCGCGCTCGCCGGCGCCGCGCACCACCAGCAGGTCGAGGTGGCGATCGCGAGTGAGGCCGCCGAGGCCGCGCTCGAGCGCCTGCAAGGTCGCCAGGTCGAGGATGTTGAGCGGTGGCCGCGAGAGGGTGAGGGTGGCCACCCTCCCGTCGCGTTGCAGGCCGATGCCGACCGCCGCCGCCGGGGTCATCGCAGGGCCGGCTCGGGCGTCGGGCGCTGGCTTGCCGCGCGCGCTCGTACCTGATCGCGGAAGCGCTCGAGCAACACCCGCTGGCCAGCCATGGTGACCAGGTTCTCGGGATGCCACTGCACCGCCCACAGCCACCAGTCCGGATCCTTCCCCGTCACCGCCTCGACGATGCCGTCGGGTGCCACGGCCACCGCTTGCAGCGCCGGCGCCAGCTCCTTGATCGCCTGGTGGTGGCGCGAGTTGACGAGCGACGGCTCGCGCGACAGCAGGTCGCCGAGCTCGCTCTCCCGCGACAGCGCCTGCACCGGGTGAATGAGGGCGTCGCGGGGGAACGAGAGGTCGTGGAGCACCGCGTTGGGCCACATCAGCTTGAGGTCCTGCCAGAGGGTGCCGCCGAGGAAGGCGTTGGTCACCTGCAGCCCGCGGCAGACGGCGAAGCAGGGGGTCTTCGCCTCCTGCGCCCCGGCCAGCAGGCCGAGCTCGACGGCGTCGCGCGCCGGCATGGTCGACAGGTTGGCGTGCGGGTGGGGCTGCTCGCCATAGTGGTGGGGCTCGAGGTCGGGCCCGCCGCAGAGCAGCAGACCGCCGGCCTCGGCGGCGAGCGCGGGGGCATCGGCGGCCGCCACCCGCTCGGGGGTGACGAGGAGGACGTCGTCGCCCTCGACACCCATCAGGCGCAGGGCCTCGAGGTAGGGCTGGGCCCGGTCCTCGAAGGAGCAGGAGAGGACGATCGGCCGCGTGATGACCCGTCTATTCATGCTGCTCGCTCTACCAAAGCGGCGAGGCCCATGCCGCCGGAGACGCAGAGGGTGGCGACGCCGCGACGTCCGCCCCGCGCCTGCAGGCCGTGCAGCAGCGTCACGAGGATGCGCGCCCCGGTGGCGCCGATGGGGTGGCCGAGGGCGATGGCGCCGCCGTCGGGGTTGACCACCTGGCGCTCGAAGGGGAGCTCTTTGAGGCAGGCGAGCACCTGGCTGGCGAAGGCCTCGTTGAGCTCCACCTGCGCCACGTCGCCGTAGTCGATGCCCTGGCGGGCGAAGAGCTGTCGCACCGCCGGCACCGGACCGATGCCCATCACCCGCGGATCGACCCCCACCACCTGCCAGTCGAGCAGGTATCCGGCAGGGGTGAGCCCCAACCGGTCGGCGGCCGCCTCGGAGGCGACCAGCAACGCGGCGGCGCCGTCGGTGATGCCCGAGGCGTTGCCGGCGGTGACGGTCCCACCCTCGCGGAACACCGGCGCCAGCCTGGCGAGCGACGCCGCCGTGACGCCGTCGCGCGGATGCTCGTCGGTGACGACCTCCGTCGTGCCGCCCTTCGGGCCGGGCACCGACACCGGCACCACCTCGGCGGTGAAGCGGCCGGCCCGCCGCGCCTCCTCGCAGCAGCGCTGGCTCTCGGCGGCGTAGGCGTCGGCGGCCTGCCGGTCGATGCCCGCCTCGACGGCAAGCTCCTCGGCGGTCTCGCCCATCACCAGCTTCGACAGCGGGTCGTTGAAGCCGTCCTGGTACATGCCGTCGACGATCTCGGCGTTGCCGAGACGATACCCCCAACGGGCGCGGGGCAGAAGATACGGCGTGTTCGACATGCTCTCGGTGCCGCCGGCGAGCACCACCTCGGCCTCGCCGAGGCGGATGGCGCGGGCGGCGCAGAGCACCGCCTGCAGCCCCGAGCCGCAGGCCTGGTTGACGGTGAAGGCGGGGCGCTCCTGCGGCACGCCGCTGCGAAAGGCGATCTGGCGGGCGGTGTTGGGCCCGCCACCGGCCTGGCGGGCGTGGCCGAAGACCACCTGGTCGACGCGCTCGGCGGCGAGGCCGCCGCGCGCCAGGGCCGCCGTCGCCGCCGCGGTGCCGAGGTCGGCGGCGCTGAGCGCCGCCAGGGCGCCACCGAAGCGGCCGATGGGAGTGCGCACCGGGGCGGCGAGGACGAGGCGAGAGGAGAAAGGGCTCATGCTGGTGGCCGCTATGCGGCCTCGCGATGACCGCCAGAAGGGCTGTCCGCCCGACCTTGCAACCGCCTCAGCGCCCCGAAAACTCCGGCTTGCGCTTCTCCACGTAGGCCGCCAGCCCTTCCTTGGCGTCGCCACTTTCGAACAGCTGCTGCTGCAGCTCGCGCTCGATGGCGAGGCCGCTCTCGAAGGGAACCTCCCAGCCGCTCTGCACCGAGCGCTTGATGCGGCCCACCGCCTTGGCGGCGCGGTTGGGCGGGCAGAAGCTGCGCGCGTAGCGGTGTACCTGCTCGAAGAAGTCGTCGCCCTCGACCAGCCGGTTGACGATTCCCCACTCGAGCGCCTGCTCGTAGGTGATGAGGTCGCCGGTGACCATCAGCTCGATGGAGCGGCTCTTGCCGACGATGCGCGAGAGGCGCTGGGTGCCGCCGGTGCCGGGGAGCACGCCCAGCGTCACCTCGGGGAGGCCCACCTTGCCCGACCCCTTCTTGGCCAGCCGCACGTCGGCCGCCATGGCGATCTCCAGGCCGCCGCCCACGGTGTGACCGGAGAGGGCAGCGATGACCAGCTTCGGCGTCTGCTCGAGGCGGTTCAGGGTCTCGTTGGCGTGCAGGCAGAAGTAGTACTTGAAGACCGGGTCGGCGCCCTTGAGCATGTTGATGTCGGCGCCGGCACAGAAGAACTTCTCCCCCTGGCCGCGCAGGACGATGACGTGCACGTCCTTGTCGAAACGGGCCTTGAGGATGGCCTCGTCGAGCTGGCGCATCATCTCGTGCGTGTAGCAATTGGCGGGGGGGAAGTCGAGGGTGAAGTAGGCGACCCCTTCGCGGGTCTCGTAGTGCACCAGCGTCTGGGTACGCGGGTCGGTCGCGGTTTCCACCGTCGGGGTCATGGGCATCCTCCCTGGGAGCGGGAATCTGGGGTTCTCGGGAAAGCGGAGGCCGGAAGCGGGGCCGTCGCTCGGGCGGGCGTATTCTGCCACAGACCCGGCGCAACCGCCGGAGCCCCTTCGTCTTGACCCCCTGCTGGCCCCTACCTACAATGGCCGTTCGAGGTTCCTTTGTCCTCCCTTCCCCTGCGCTGGCGATGAGAACCGGCTACAACACCGACGTCCGCTACCGCGAGCGGGTCTTCCACGTGCAGACCGAAGACAAGGGCCTGAACAACCCTTTCATCGAGAGCGTCGTCTACTTCGGCGGCCAGGTGCTCGCCGCCAAGCGGGTGGGCTACTCCGACCTGCTGCAGGAAGGCAAGGCTGGCGACGCCATCTCCACCCGGATGGACCACCAGCACCGGATGATGATCGCCGCCATCCGCACCGGCAAGCTCGACGCCAAGCTGAAGGACGTGCTGGGAGCGGAGCTGAGCGACGAGACCCGCTTCGCCGACGGGCGCAGCACCGGAGTCACGCCCAGCCTGCTCGAGCAGGCGCGCAGCGAGGAGGGGCCGACCCTCGACCAGGTGATCCTCGACTACCTCACCGCCGAGGCGCAGCACGAGCAGCTCGAGCTCGCCCTCCTCGGCGACACCTTCGCCGCCGGTCGCACCAGCCGCGTCTCGGTGCGCGCCACCTCGGCGCGCAGCGGCCTGCCGGTGGCCGGCGCCCAGGTCACCGTCAAGCTGATCTCCACCGTGCGCGAGCCGGTCCTGCTGGGGCAGGGCACCACCGACGACGATGGCGTGCTGCGCGTCGACGTGGTGGTGCCTTCGCTGCCGGGGGGCATTGCCGCGGTCATCGTCTCCGCCACCAGCCTGGTCGGCAGCAGCGAGCTCAAGCACCTGCTGTGAGCAACGCCCCCGCCCTGGCGATCACGGTCAACGGCGAGCGCCGCGAGGTGGCCGCCGGCACTCGCCTGCTCGATCTGCTCGGCCACCTCGGCCTCGACGCCCGCGCGGTGGCCGTAGAGCGCAACGGCGACGTGTTGCGCCGCGCGCGGCTTGCCGAGGTGGAGCTCGCCGCCGGCGACCGCCTCGAGATCGTCCGCTTCGTGCAGGGCGGCTAGCCGCCACCGGGATTGTCTGGCGGTCGCCGAGCGTCTATAGTTACCGCGCTTCGCGACCGTGGGCCGCTAGCTCAACTGGCAGAGCAGCAGACTCTTAATCTGCGGGTTCGGGGTTCGATTCCCTGGCGGCTCACCATTACATTCCACTCCTCACCCCCCTGCCCCCCTCTCCCCTCTAGGTGAGAGGGGGTCCAGACCCGGAAGCGGAATCGGAGCAGACCGACGGCGAGCCATCCGGGCCGGAGCTGAGCTCGGACGCCCGGTCGCGGTTTCTTCCGGCGCTCGAAACGCGAGATCATCTTGGCGCGGTGGTGTTTTTCGCGAAAGTGGCGGAACTGGCAGACGCGCTAGACTTAGGATCTAGTCCCGAAAGGGGTGGGGGTTCGAGTCCCCCCTTTCGCACCACACCCACCTGATCTCCATCTCCCCGCGCCGAGGAATCTCGATGAGCGTAGTCCTGTCGGTCGAAGACGTCGGTCCCTGCCGCAAGCAGCTGAAGATCGAGGTGCCCGCCCCGGCGGTGGCCGCCGAGACCGAGCGGGTGGTGGGCGAATACCGCCGCCGCGCCCGCCTGCCAGGCTTCCGCGCCGGCAAGGTGCCCGCCAACCTGGTGCGCTCGCGCTTCAAGAAGGAGATCGAGCAGGAGGTGGTCGAGCGGCTGGTGCCGCGCTACTGGCACCAGGCCGAGGCGGAGCAGAAGCTCGATCCGCTGCTGCCGCCTGAGCTGCAGGACGTCGACCTCTCCCTCGGCGAATCGATGACCTTCACCGCCATCGTCGAGACCCGGCCGGCGGTGGCGCTGGGCGATTACAAGCAGCTGCAGCTGCCCGATCCGCCGGTGGAGGCGAGCGACGAGGAGGTCGACCGCCAGCTCGAGGAGCTGCGCCGCCGAGCCGGAGAGTGGAAGAAGGTCGCGCGCCCGGCGAGCCGCGGCGACCGCGTGGTGGCCGAGATCGTCGAGACCGGCGGCGAGCCGGAGAAGACCTCCTTCGAGGTGGGCGACGAGCGGGTGTGGGAGGAGCTGTCGCTGGCGGCGACCGGCCTCACGCCCGGCCAGTCCTCGACCTTCCGCCGCCGCGGCGCCGAAGGGGAGGAGGCCAAGGAGTACAAGGTCAAGGTCGACACGGTCGAGGACCTCGAGCCGGCGGCCCTCGACGACGAGCTGGCGAAGAAGGTCAGCCGCTTCCAGACCCTCGGCGAGCTGCGCTCGGGAGTGCAACAGATGGTGCGCGACGCCAAGCGCCGCGAGCGCGGCCGCCAGCGCGAGAACGCGTTGCTGCAGCAGCTGCGCGAGCGCCATCCGCTGACCCTGCCCGAGGGCGTCGTGCAGCAGGAGATGGAGACCATGGTGCGCGAATACGCGCACCAGCTCTCCCACCAGGGTATCGACGTCGAGCACGCCGACATCGACTGGGGGGCGCTCGGCGAGCGGGCCCGCCCCGACGCCGAGCGCGTCGTGCACTCGCGGCTGCTGCTCGACGCCATCGCCGAGGCGGAAGGCGTGGCGGTGCCGGAGGAGCGGCTGGAAGCCCTGCTGGCGGAGATCGCCCGCGACCGCAAGTCGACCCCGCTCGCCGTGCGCCGCGAGCTCGACTCCTCCGGCCGCCTCGCCGGGCTGCGCCGCCAGCTGCGCCGGCAGGAAACCGTCCGTCGCCTGCTGGGCGACGAAGACGCGGGGGTATCATCCGAGTCGCCGGTGCACGGGCATGACCACACTCATGACCGTCCGCACGACCATGACCACGAGCACGACCACGAGCATCACGGGCACTCGCACGAGGAGTGATGGCGGCGGGGCAGTGACAGCGAGAGGAGCTACCGACCGATGCTGATTCCGATGGTGGTGGAGCAGACCAGCCGGGGCGAGCGGGCGTACGACATCTTCTCGCGCCTGCTCAAGGACAACATCATCTTCCTCGGCCGCGGCATCGACGATGACGTGGCCAACCTGGTGATCGCCCAGATGCTCTTCCTCGAGGCGGAGAACCCCGAGCGCGACATCGCCCTCTACCTCAACTCTCCAGGCGGCTCGATCAGCGCCGGCATGGCGATCTACGACACCATGCAGTACATCAAGCCGGACGTGGCCACCGTCTGCGTCGGCCAGGCGGCCTCGATGGCGGCGGTGTTGCTGTCCGGCGGCCAGGCCGGCAAGCGCTCGGTGCTGCCCAACAGCCGGGTGCTCATCCACCAGCCCCTGCTCTACGGCCTGCAGGGGCAGGCCACCGACATCGACATCCACGCCCGCGAGCTGCTGCGTATGCGCGACCGGCTGGACGAGATCCTCGCCCTGCACTGCGGCAAGTCCAAGGAACAGGTCCACTTCGACACCGAGCGGGACAAGATCTTCAGCGCCGATGAGGCGGTCACCTACGGCCTCGCCGACCAGGTGATGATGCGCCGCCCGACGCGGCCGACCTGAGGGGGTGGCCGGCGCGGCAAAAGGCCGCCCGCGGCCCGGCGGACGGACCTCCCGGCCGCCCACCCGCCCCCCCGCAGATTCAACCGCCGCCACGGAGCTGGTAGACTGAGCCCGCCAACTCCCGCAGGCGGAGGAATAGCAGTTGCAAAGGGGGCGGTTCTACATCCCGAGGGTGGTCCCGGCCCGCCGGACGGTTCCTCCCGCCCGCCCCTGATCGATCGGCAACGATCCAGAACCTAGATCCGGAAACTAGAGTCCGAGCGATCCAGAGAGCGAGCAGCCCAGCACCCATCCGGAGGAGAGATGCCCAAGCGCGAAACCGGCGACGACACCCTGCGCTGTTCGTTCTGTAACAAGAGCCAGCGTGAGGTGCGCAAGCTCATCGCCGGGCCAACGGTCTTCATCTGCGACGAGTGCGTCGACATCTGCCTCGACATCATCGCCGAGGACCGCATGCTCGAGCAGCA
>DASYUP010000339.1:0-7072 GCA_036001185.1 Thermoanaerobaculia bacterium | reverse complement strand
CCGGCGACCCCACCATCTCGGGGCGCGAGAACGGCGACCCCTACGCCATCTTCCGGCGCTGGGCCGCCGCCCTGCGCGCTCGCGGCGTGCAGCGCGTCGACGGCGACCTCTACCTCGAGCACGGCCTCTTCGCCGGGCCGTTGGTGCATCCCGACTGGCCTCCCGAGCAACAGCAGTGGTGGTACGAGGCGCCGGTGGCCGCCCTCTCCTTCAATGACAACTGCCAGTTGTTGCGGGGATGGGCAGGGCGCAAGAACGGCGCCGGCGGAATCATCGACGCCGTGCCGCGCGTCGACGTGCTGCTGCTGCAGAACCGGCTGCGCACGGTGCGCCGGGGGGCGCACTGGGCGGTGCTGCGGCCGCCCGGCTCGAGCATCGTCCAGGTGGCCGGCGAGGTGAGCCCCGGCGCGCCGCCGCTCGAGGTCTGGGTGACGGTGCGCGACCCCATCGCCTACTTCGGCATGGCGTTGCGCGCGGCGTTCGCCGAAGAGGGGGTGATGGTGCAGGGCAAGACGCGGCCGGTCGAGCGGCTGCCAGGGCCCTGGTGGGAGCTGGTCGACAGCTACCGCAGCCTGTTGGCGCCGATCGTCGAGACGACCAACAAGCGCAGCCAGAACTTCTACGCCGAGAGCCTGCTCAAGCTGCTCGGCGCACGCTTCTGCGGCGTCGGCAGCTGGGAGGCGGGGGCGCGGGTGGTGAGCGACTTCCTGGCCGGCAAGGTGGGCTGGCCGCGCGACCAGTTCCATGTCGCCGACGGCTCCGGCATGTCGCGCAACGACTGGGTGACGGCGCGCGGCATGACGTTGCTGCTCGAGCACATGTTCCGCCAGCGCGCCGGCATCGAGTTCGTGCGCAGCCTGCCGTTTGCCGGTGAGCCCGAGGCCAGCCTCCACCAGCGGCTCACCGATCCGCCGTACCGCGGCAACGTCTTCGCCAAGACCGGCACCATCGGCGGCGTGTCCACCCTGTCGGGCTATGTCAAGGCGAGCTCGGGCCGGCTCTACGCCTTCTCCATCCTCATCAACGGCACCTCGGCCTGGGAGGGGCGGACCATCCAGGACCGCCTGGTGATGCTGCTGGTCGACCATGGATAGCGAGCGCGTAGAATCCCGCCACCCCATGGCAACCGTCGCCGACCGCCCGGTGGACTACCGGGAGCTGATGAAGAAGGTGGAGCGCCTGGTGGCCGCGATCCAGCGGGTCGACGACATCGAGACCACCGTCAACCGCGTCGCCGGCGACATCATCGCCCAGTTCCGCGACGAGCTCGGCCTCGTCGGCGGCCGGCTCTACGCCCGCGAGCAGACCGATTACATCCTGCGCGCCACCTTCGGCGACGCCAAGCCGGTGCAGCCGGGGCTGCGCGTGCCCCGCGCCTACGCCCCCATCGACGCCTGCGTCGCCCAGGGGGTGGTTTACATGGAGCCCGACGACCCCGGCGTCGACCGCGCGCTGGAGGAGAACCTCGGCGTCCGCGAGTTCGCCTGCATCGAGGTGGGTGACGACGACTACATCCTCGCCTTCAACGTCGACCCCATCGCCAGCCGCGAGGACATCGTCTTCTCGCTACAGATCCTGCGCAACGCCATCAACCAGAAGGTGCGGCAGGAGCGCATGGAGGAGGTCTTCCGCGAGGCGCGCAAGATCCAGGCTTCGATCCTGCCGCGCAAGATGCCCGCCTACCCGCCCTTCGAGATGGCCGGGCGCACCGAGCCGATGGACAAGGTGGGGGGCGACTTCTTCGACTTGATCCCGCTCACCGACAAGATCCTCGGCCTCGCCATCGCCGACGTCTCGGGGCACGGCCTGCCGGCGGCGCTGCAGGTGCGCGACGTGCACATGGGGCTGCGCATGGGCATGGCGCGCGACTTCAAGATCGTCCGCACCGTCGAGCGGCTCAACGGCATCATCCACAAGAGCACGCTCACCAGCCGCTTCGTGGCGCTCTTTTACGGCGAGCTCGAGCTCAACGGCACCTTCATCTACGTCAACGCCGGCCACATCGCGCCCTTCCATCTGCAGCCCGACGGCACCGCGCGCTTCCTCGGCGAGGGCGGGCCGGTGCTGGGCCCGCTGGCCGGCGCCACCTACGAGCGTGGCTTCGTCAAGATGCAGCCCGGCGACCTGCTGGTGATGTTCACCGACGGCATCGTCGAGTCGCGCCAGCAGGGACAGGGTGAGGAGCTCGGCACCGACCGTCTGCTGGAGCTGGCGCGGGAGCTGCGCGGCCGCCGCCCCGCCGAGGTGGTCGCCGGCATCTTCGCTCGCCTCGAGCAGTGGACCGGCGGCAGCCCGCCGGAGGACGACCGCACGGTTCTGGTGGTCTCCTATCCGCCCAACGACCCGGCGACCTGAGCGCCCCTAATTGGGCCGGTGCAGCTCCACCAGCTCCACGTCCTGGCGCAGCTTGAGCATGTGGTGGGCGGGGTAGAAGCCGGGGCGCAGCATCACGCCGGGATAGATCTGCGTCCCCTTGCCGACGACGACGCCGGGATGCAGCACGCAGTTGCAGCCGGTGAGCACGCCGTCGCCGAGCACGGCGCCGAGCTTGCGCCGGCCGGTGGCGAGGCGCGCCAGGCCGTCGGGGATCTCGATCTCCGAGCCGTCGTGGCGGAAGTTGGAGAGGATCGTTCCCGCCCCCAGGTTGACGTGCGCGCCGAGGATCGAGTCGCCCACGTAGTTGAGGTGGGGAGCCTTGGCGCCGTCGAGGAGGATGGAGCGCTTGACCTCGGTGTTGGTGCCGACGACGCAGCCGCTGCCCACCCACACGCCGCCGCGCAGGTAGGCGCCGGGCCGCACCTCGCTGTCCTCGCCGATGAAGATCGGCCCTTCGAGCACTACCCCGGGATAGAGCTTGACCCCGCGGCCGATGGCGATGCGATCGCCCAGCAGGTGCACGCCGGGGGGAATGGCGGTCTCCAGTCGCTCGCTGGGTAGCGCGGCGAGCAGGGCGTCGAGGGGATCGCCCAGCAGCGCCCACGGGCGCAGCGGTTCGAAGGCGGCTTGCAGCTCGGCGGGGAGGTCGGCGAAGAGGGGCGGGCGCTCGGTGTCGGCTTCCGGCGCGCTCATGCGGTCTCTTGGGTCGCCTGCCTCTGCTTCCGCCGGTAGTAGGGAAGCGTGTCGGCGAGACCGGCGTCGAGCTCGACGGTGGGAGCCACACCAAGGGTCTCGGCCAGCCGCCGGTGCGACAGCGCGCTGCGCCGCAGCTCGCCGCGGTTCTCTGGCATGTAGAGCGGCTCGACTATGTCCAGACCGAGGGCGTGGACGACCTTCGAGTAGAGCGAGCGCAGGGTGGTCTCGATGCCGGTGCCGACGTTGAAGATGCCGCTCTGCCAGTGCTCCAGGGCCGCGCGCTGCACGGCGGCGATGTCGGAGACGTGCACGTAGTCGCGCGTCTGCAGCCCGTCGCCGAAGATGCGCGGCGGCTCGCCGCGTAGCAGGTGCTCGGCGAAGATGGCGACGATGCCAGCTTCGCCCTTGGGGTCCTGGCGCGGGCCGTAGACGTTGGCGTAACGCACGATCAGCGGCTCGAGGTCGCCGAGCCGGCCGTAGGCGAGCAGGTACTGCTCGACGGCCAGCTTGGAGCAGCCGTAGGGCGACAGCGGCCGCGTCGGGTGGTTCTCGTCGCAGGGGAAGGCCACCTGCTCGCCGTAGACGGTGCCGCCGCTGCTGGCGAAGAGGATCCGTCGCACGCCGGTGTGGCGGCAAGCCTGGATGAGCTCGAGGCCCCCCAGCACGTTGGCCTCGGCGTCGAGCAGCGGCTGCTCGACCGAGACGCGCACGTTGGCCTGCGCCGCGTGGTGGGAGACGACGGTGACCCGGCGGTCGCGCAGCAGCTCCTCGAGGCCCTCGTCGCGCAGGTCGCGCACCACCAGCTCGGCGCCCGCGGGGACGTTCTCGCGCCGGCCGGTCGACAGGTTGTCGAGGACGATCACCCGATGCCCGGCGCGCAGGGCGTCGTCGGCGAGGTGGCTGCCGATGAAGCCGGCGCCACCGGTGATGAGCAACGTCTCGGACATGGCGATGGGATTATATGGTCCCCTGCCGATGGAGCTCGCTCCGCTGCCTTCCGCGTTCTATCGCCGGCCGGCCGCGGAGGTCGCTCCCGACCTACTGGGCCGCCTGCTGGTGCGGCGACTCGGCGAGGAGCTGCTGGTGGTGCGGCTGGTGGAGGTCGAGGCCTACCTCGGCGCCCCCGACCGCGCCAGCCACGCCTGGGGCGGCCGCCGCACTCGCCGCAACGAGAGCCTCTACCTGACGGCCGGTCATGCCTACGTCTACTTCATCTACGGCATGCACTGGTGCCTCAACGCAGTGTGCGGCGAGGCGGACGTGGAGGAGGCGCCGCGAGGAGGGGCGGTGTTGCTGCGCGCCGCCGAGCCGCTGCGGGGAGAGACGGCGATGCGCGCCCGCCGGCGCCTCGCCGACCGCGTGCGGCCCGGCGACGTTGCCGGCGGTCCCGGCAAGCTCTGCCAGGCGCTGGGGATCGACCGCGCCCTCGACGGCGTGCCGCTCACCGGCCCCGAGCTGTGGATCGCCGCCGGCGAGCCGCTACGCAGACGCCAAATCGCCAGCGGCCCGCGCATCGGCGTCGCCTACGCCGGCGAGGCGGCGGCGTGGCCGCTGCGCTTCGCCGCGGCCGGCAATCCCCACGTGTCGCGGCCCCGGTTGTGAGGCGTCACCGCGGGCGCAGGCGGCGGGCCTCCGGGTAGGGGATGACGTCCACCAGCTCGCCGCTGCGGTTGCGCTGCTGCAGGTCCTGCCACCAGCCGGGGTCGAGCAAGCAGCCGTGCTCGGCGAAGAAGCGGTCGCGCAGAGTGCCGGTGAGCTCGAGGAAGCGCGGGAACTCCTCGGGGAAGACGTCCTCCTCGGCGACGCGGAACCAGGGCTCGGGGGCGAGCTCGAAGAGGTCGTCGGCCGTCGACGGCAGGCGGCGGAAGCGGCAGGCGATGAGCGGCGCCAGCTCGTCGTAGTCGTAGAACACCACCCGGCCGTGCCGGGTGACGCCGAAGTTCTTCGCCAGCAGGTCGCCGGCGAAGACGTTGCCGGCGGCGAGGTCGCGCAGGCACCACCCCCAGTCGGAGACCGCGGCCTCCTTGTCGACCGCCGGCAGGTCGGCGGCGAGGAAGAGGTCGAGCGGGATCACCCGCCGGCCGACGTAGAGGTGGCGCACCACCAGCTCGCCCCCCTCGGCGCGCAGCTGGCTCGCGCACTGGGCCTCGAGCTCGCGCCGCAGCTCGGGCGCGAAGCGGCCGAGCGGGAAGGTGAGGTCCTCGAACTCCTGGAAGTCGACCAGCCGGCCGACGCGGTCGTGGGTGAGCACCAGGCGGTAGTTGGCACGCACCTCGCGGCGGGTGACCCGCTTGGCGGCCGGGAAGCGGTCCTTGATCACCTTGAAGACGAACTCGAACGAGGGCAGGGTGAAGACCTTCATCACCAGCCCTTCCTTGCCGGGGGCGCGCACGAGCTGCTCGTCGCTGGTCTGGATCTGGCGCGAGAGGTCGGCGTAGTACTCGGTCTTGGCGTGCTTGTGGAAGCCCAGCGAGATGTAGAGCTCGGCGATGCGTTTGCGCGGCAGGATCGAGTGCAGGAAGCCGACCAGCGCGCGCGGCGGGTCGGTGGCGACGAGGAAGTACCAGCGCGCGAAGCTGAAGACGATCGAGGCGTCGTCCTCGCTGGTGAGCACGGCGTCGACCTCGACCCCGTCGGGGCCGTGGAAGAGGGCCAGCACCACCGGCGCCACCGCGGCCCCGCGGCAGGCGCGGCCGACGACGTAGGCGGCCTTGTTGCGGAAGAAGGGCTCGGGCAAGACCTCCAGGCGGTCGAGTCGCGCGTGGTGGAAGGCGGTGGCGAGGCCCGCCCCCAGCCGCACCGCCACCCGCGCCGCGTCGCCGGCGAGGTCGCGAAAGGGCGCGGCCAGCCGCAGGTCGCGCAGGATGCGCTCGACCAGCGCCGGCGTCACCGCCGGGCCAGGGTAGCTGTGCGCCACCTCGAGGGCGGGCTGATGCCAGGGGGCGTCGAAGTCGTAGGGCAGGAAGTCGAGCGCCGGGTCCACCCCCCGCCGCGACACGAAGCGCCGGGAGACGGAGTTGAAGAAAGTCTGCGCCAGCTCGCGATCGTCGCGGCCGAGGATCGCCGCCGCCCAATGCTCCTTGGCGCGCATCCAGATCGGCCGCTGGCCCGCCCGCTCGCCGAGCCGCTGGCGCAGACCGGCCCGCGCCGTCTCGACGGCGCGGCCGTGTACCTCCAGGCGGGCGACGGTGTCGGCCTGCATCCCCTGCCAGTCGCGGGCCGCGAAGCGGTTGCGTCCGCGGGCGGTCAAGGCGCGGAAGCCGTCGCGGTAGGCGGTGAAGCTCTCCAGCAGGGCCGGCAGGACCACCGTCCTCACGGTGTCGTCGCCCATGTCGCCGCCGTTACGGCCGCGTCAGCTTGACGATGCCGCTCTTCACCAGGTCGCGGAAGACCAGCAGCGCCTCGAGCGGCGGCATGGGGGAGATTTTGAGGATGGCGGCGATGTCGTAGCTGCCGTTGACGCGGGTGAGCAGGAAGCCGGCCTTGGGCGACACCCGCATGCGGGCGATGTCCTCGAAGGGCAGCGCCAGCTGTGGCACCGCCTCCTGCACCACGCCCTCCTTCTGCAGCTGCTGACGGATGCTGCGCTCGCCCTGCTCGACCGCCACCTGCACACTCTGATTGTCGGGGTCGAGGTTGCGCGCCGCGCGCAGGTGGCGCAGCGCGGGCTCGTATTCGTGCCCCTTGAGGTGCTTGAGGCCCTTCTTGAGCAGCGAGTCGGCCGACATCGGCCCGCCGCTGGTGGGATCGGGAGGCGGCGCCGGCAGCGCCCGCGGCCGCACCAGCTTCACCTTGCGCTCGCGGACGCGCGGGTAGAGCGACTCGCAGACGTAGTACTCGCTGGCGTGAGTCTCGAGCGAGATCTGCTCGATGCTGCGGTCGTCGTCGACGGCGAGGAGCACCTGCTTCTGCCCCTCGTCCAGCTTGTCGTCGTCGCCGATGAGGTCGTCCACCACCTTGACCGGCACCATCTGCATCGAGGTGATGACCAGGCGAATAC
>DASYUP010000338.1:0-5197 GCA_036001185.1 Thermoanaerobaculia bacterium | reverse complement strand
CGAGCACGATGCCGACCTCGACGCCGGGCACCTTGAGCCCGGGCGCGAGCGTGCCGGTGACGCGCACGTGCTCGCCGCGCGACGGCAGCGGCTGCGAGGTCTGCACCCAGAGGTGACCGGTGCCGTCGTCGAGCTCGTAGTAGCGATTGCGCAGCAGCGGCAGGTCGACTTCTCGACCACCTCCCCCTCCACCGTCACCGGCTTCCCCTTGAGCTCCTCGCCGCGCTGCTTGACCTCGGCGATGGCGACCGGCCGCACGCAAGCGGCGAGGGCGGCGGCGAGCAGGACCAGCGGCAACAGCGACGAGGCGCGACGGCGACCGGCGAACGACTGGCGCATGGGCGCCATTCTACGTACAAGTCGCTAGGCGGCGTCTTCGACGGCCGCGGGCGCCGCCGCCGGCAGCACCTCTGCGAGCCGGCCGCGGCGCAGCGGGTCGAGCAGCTCACCCACCTCACCGGCCGCCCGCGCCACCACCATGCGCGGCGGCTCCTTGAGCTCCCACACCAGCCCGAGGGCGGCGAGGGCGCGCAGCAGGTAGTAACTGACGTCGACCTCCCACCAGAAGAAGCCCTGGCGGGTCGACGCCTTGTAATAGTGGTGGTTGTTGTGCCAGCCCTCGCCGAGGGTGAGCAGCGCCAGCAGCAGGCTGTTGCGGCTGTCGTCGCGGGTGTGGAAGCGACGGCGGCCGAAGAGGTGGGTCAGGCTGTTGATGGCGAAGGTCGCGTGCCAGGTGAGCACGGTGCTGGCGAAGAATCCCCAGACGAGGGCCGGGAACCCGCCGGCGGCGAACAGCGCCACGGCCAGCAGCACGCCGGGCAGGGCGTGCCAGCGGTTGAGCCAGACCAGCTCGGGGAAGCTCGCCAGGTCGGCGACCTTGTCGTAGCCGGTCTCGTCGTGCTCTCCGCTCACCACCCAACCGACGTGCGCCCACAGGAACCCCTGCAGGCCCGGCGAGTGGAGGTCGCCGTGGCGATCGCTGTGGCGGTGATGGTGGCGGTGGTGCGCCGCCCACCAGAGCGGTCCCTTCTGCAGCGACAGCGCACCGAGCACCGCCATCACCAGCTGGAAGGCACGGCTGGTCTTGTACGAGCGATGGGAGAAGTAGCGGTGGTAGCCGGCGGTGATGCCGAACATGCGCAGCACGTAGAGGCCGAGGCAGAGCGCCAGCAACCCCCACGAGAAGGGAACGAAGAAGACGAACAGCGTCATCACGTGGCAGAGCACGAAGGGGAGCGCCTTCCAGGTGAGGGTGAGCTGGCGATGCTCGGACATGGGCTCGATCATGGGACTCCTCGACGATCCAGGGGCGTTTTCGCCACCGCCCATTGTCGGGCGGTCATCGGCGCGGTGCGGTCAGACCTCGGTCAGTCGACTGTCAGGGAAATGTCAACGGGGCAAATCACTTGCATCGCCCCCTCGGGGTAGCATCGAGGGCCCAGTACTGAAGGGGACCATGAGCCGCAAGCGCCGCTCGCCGATCATCGCCGCCTACCTGCTCTCCCTGCTGGTCACCATCGCCTTGCTGGTGGTGTGGGTGGTGTACATCGTCCGCTCGGTGGCGCAGGTGCGCGCGGTGGCGGGACGCGTGGGGGTGGCCGGCGAGAACACCCACTGGGTGGTGCTCGGCGTCGGCTGCGCTCTCTTTTTCATCCTCATCGCCGGCCTCACCTGGCAGCTCGCGCAGGCGCTGGCCGGGCGCCGCTACCTGCTCAAGCAGGAGGAATTCGTCTCCAACGTCACCCACGAGCTGAAGTCGCCGCTGGCGGCCATCAAGCTGCACGCGCAGACCCTGCGCCAGGAGGGGCTGTCGCCGCCCGAGCGCAACCGCTCGCTCGACTTCGTGCTGCAGCAGGCCGATCGCATGGCGAAGCTGGTCGACGACGTGCTGGAGAGCAGCCGGCTGCTGGCGAAGAAGAGCCCGCTCTCGCTCACCGCGGTCGACGTCGAGCGCTTCTTCGCGGGCTATCTGGCGGAGGCGGCGCCGCGCCTCGAGGCGACCGGCGTGCGGCTGGTCTCGCGGCTCGACAGTCGGGCCCTCGTGCTGGCCTCCGCCGATGCCCTCGAGCGGGTGATGAACAACCTGCTCGACAACGCGGCGCGTTTCTCCCAGCGCGGCGGCGAGGTGCGCTGCCACGTCAGCGACGACGACGGCAAGGTGCGCATCGAGGTGGCCGACGACGGCGTCGGCATCCCGCGCAAGGAGCTGTCGCGGGTCTTCGACCGCTTCTACCAGGCCGGCAACGAGAGGGACGGCCGCCGCGCCGGCAGCGGACTGGGTCTTTCCATCGTCGCCGGGCTGGTGCAGGAGATGCGCGGCCGCGTCGAGGCGCTGTCGCCGGAGGGGCGGCCGGGGACGACCTTCGTCGTCGAGCTGCCGGCGGCGGCGCGGCCGCCGGCGGGAGAGCCGGCATGAGCCGCGTGCTGGTGGTCGAGGACGAGGAGGCCATCGCCGAGGGGCTGCTGCTCAACCTCGGGCGCAAGGGGCACAGCGCGCAGGTGGCGCGCGACGGCAACGAAGCCCTGCGGCGCGCCAGCGAAGGCGGCTGGGACCTCATCCTGCTCGACGTACGACTCCCCGAGGTGGACGGCTTCGAGGTCTGCCGTCGCCTGCGCGACGCCGGGGACTTCACTCCCGTCCTCGTGCTCACCGCCCGCAACCAGCCCGATGACATCGTCTACGGGCTCAAGGTGGGCGCCGACGATTACCTGGTCAAGCCCTTCGACCTCGGCGAGTTGCTGGCCCGCGTCGAGAGCCTGCTGCGGCGGCGGGCGTGGGCCAACGGCCCGGCCGCCGCCGGTAACGGCGAGCCGGCCGCCGCTGGCGCCGCCGCCAGCGCCGCCGGCGCCGTCACCCCTGTGCTCCCCCGTCTCGAGTTCGGCGACTACTGGGTCGACTTCGGCAGCTACGAGGCGAAGACCAAGGCGGGTGTCGTGCAGCTGTCGCAGAAGGAGATCGCCGTGCTGCGCGTCTTCGCCAGCCGCCCCGGCCAGGTGGTGACGCGACGCGAGCTGCTCGCCACCGTCTGGGAGCTGCCCAACCACCCCAACACGCGCGTCGTCGACAACGTCATCGTCGCCCTGCGCAAGGCCTTCGAGGACAACGCCTGGCGCCCGCGCCACATCCTCTCGGTGCGCGGCGTCGGTTACCGCTTCGTGCCTTGAGAAGGGCGCCTTGAGGGCCGCCGCGCCGCCCCTCCCCATCGACCCGCACCTGCCGCGGCTGGTGGCGGCGGCGAGCGGCGGCAACCTGGTGCTGGTGGCGCCTCCCGGTGCCGGCAAGACGACGCGGCTGCCGCCGGCGCTGATCGCGGCCGGAGCCGCCGGCGAGCGCGGCCGCGTCGTCATGCTGGAGCCGCGGCGGGTGGCAGCGCGAGCGGCGGCACGGCGGATCGCCGCCGAGCAGGGGTGGGAGCTGGGCGGCGAGGTGGGGTTCCAGGTGCGCTTCGAGCGCGTGGCGGGGCCCCGCACGCGGCTGCTGGTGGTCACCGAAGGGGTGTTGTTGCGCATGCTGCAGGGCGACCCCTTCCTCGATGGCGTTGCGCTGCTGCTCTTCGACGAGCTGCACGAGCGCAGCCTCGACGTCGACCTCTCGCTGGCGATGGCGCGGCGGGTGCAGCAGCAGGCGCGTCCGGACCTGCGGCTGGTGGCGATGTCGGCCACCCTCGACGCCGGCCCGCTCGCCGAGTACCTCGACGGCACCGTCGTCACGCTCGAGGGACGGGCGCACCCGGTGACGTTGCGCTACCTTGAACGCCCCGACGGACGACCGCTGCCGACCCTCGCCGCCTGGGGCGCGCGACAGGCGCTGGCCGCCACCGACGGTGGCGTGCTCGTCTTCCTGCCGGGAGCGGGCGAGATCGAGCGCACCGCCGCGCTGCTCGCCGAGGCGGCCCCCGGCGTGCCGGTGATGCCGCTCCACGGTAGCCTGCCCGACGGCGCCCAGGACGCGGCGCTCTCGCCTTCGCCGCGCCGGCGCATCGTGCTGGCGACCAACCTCGCCGAGACCTCGCTCACCGTGCCCGGCATCACCGCCGTCGTCGATTGTGGCCTGGCGCGCCTGCCGCGCTTCGACGCCGGCGCCGGGCTCGACCGCCTCGAGCTGGTGCGGGTCGCCCGCGGCTCGGCGGAGCAGCGGGCGGGACGCGCCGGGCGCGAGGGGCCGGGGCTCTGCCTGCGCCTGTGGACCGCGGCGGAGCAGGCGACGCTACCGGCGCGAGAAGAGCCCGAGGTGCGGCGGCTCGACCTCGCCGGCGCGGTGCTGCAGCTGCACGCCTGGGGTGAGGCCGACGCCGCGCGCTTCCCCTGGCTCGAGGTGCCGCCGGTGGAGTCGCTGGCGCGGGCGGAGGCGCTGCTCGCCGAGCTCGGCGCGCTGGCCGCGGGCCGCCTCACCCCGGCCGGGGAGGCGATGGCGCGGCTGCCCGTCCACCCGCGGCTGGCGCGGCTGGTGGCGGCGGGGCACGCGAGCGGCCACCTCGAGGGCGCGGCACTGCTCGCCGCGCTGCTCGCCGAGCGCGATCCGTTTCGCGATCCCGAGCCACGCCGGCGCTCGTCTTCCCGCCCTGGCAGCGACATCGGTACGGTGCCTCCCACCTCCTCGGACGCCCTGGCGCGCGCCGAGCTGCTGGTCGCCGCCGCGCGCGGCGGGGCGCGCGAGACCCCGTACGGCGTCGTCGGCGCGGCGGCGGCGCGACGCATCCTGCTGGCGCGCGATCAGCTCGCGGCGCTGGCCCGTCGCGAGCTGGGCCGCGCGCCGGCGGCGAGCGAGGGCGAGGGCACGGCCCTCGGCCGCGCCCTGCTGGCCGCCTTCCCCGACCGCCTGGCCCGCCGGCGCGCCGCCGGCGATCCGCGTGGGGTCATGGTGGGCGGGCGCGGCGTGCGGCTGGGACCCGAGAGCGGCGTGCAGCGGGCGGAGCTCTTCCTCTGCGTCGACCTCGACGCCGGCCGCCGCGGCGAGCGCGCCGAGGCGCGGGTGCGCGTGGCGTCGGCGGTCGAGCCCGAGTGGCTGCCCGGCGAGGAGCTCACGCGTGAGGAGGAGGTGCGCTACGAGCCGGCGCGCGATCGCGTCGTGGCGCGGCGCCGCACCCGCTACCGGGACCTGACGATCGCCGAGGCCGAGGTGCCGGTGAGCGACGAGGCGGCTGCCGCTGCTGCCCTCGCGGCGGCAGCCCGCCCGGCGCTCGACCGCTCCCTGGGC
>DASYUP010000337.1:0-22122 GCA_036001185.1 Thermoanaerobaculia bacterium | reverse complement strand
GAGACGAGGTCGTCGATCGGTGGCCAGAGGCGGCCCCAGGAGTGGCACGCCGATAGCTTGCATGGGCCGCTCCGTCGCTCGCCTGCTTCTCGAGAGCCATCTCCTGACCGGGCGTTTGGAGCCCGGGGAGGAGATCGGCATCCGCATCGACCAGACGCTCACCCAGGACGCCACCGGCACCCTCGTCATGCTCGAGCTGGAGGCCATGGGCCTCGATCGGGTACGCACCGGGCTCTCCGTCCAGTACGTCGACCACAACCTCATCCAGGAGGACTTCAAGAACGCCGACGACCACCTCTTCCTGCGCAGCGCCTGCCGGCGCTTCGGCATCTGGTACAGCCCGCCAGGCAACGGCGTCAGCCACCCAGTGCACCAGGAACGCTTCGGCAAGCCGGGCCAGACCCTGCTCGGCGCGGACAGCCACACACCGGCGGCCGGCGCGCTCGGGATGCTGGCCATCGGCGCCGGCGGATTGGAGGTTGCCCTGGCGATGATGGGTAAGCCGTTCCACTTCCCGATGCCGCGCATCTGGGGCATCGAGCTTCGCGGGCAGCTGCCGGACTGGGTGAGCGCCAAGGACGTCATCCTCGAGCTGCTGCGACGCCACGACGTCGACGGCGGCGTGGGCACCATCCTCGAGTATCACGGGCCGGGACTGCCGTCGCTGTCGGCGATGGACCGGCACGTGATCGCCAACATGGGCACCGAGCTGGGCGCGACCTCCAGCGTCTTCCCCGCCGACCAGGTGGCGCTCGCCTTCCTCGCCTCCCAGGGGCGCGCCGCCGACTGGCGCGAGATCGTCGCCGAGGCGGGCGCCGACTTCGACCTTCACGAGACCATCGACCTCTCGCGGCTCGAGCCGCTCGTCGCCCTCCCCTCCTCACCGGGCAAGGTGCAACCAGTGCGCGAGCTCGCCGGCGAGGAGATCTACCAGGCCTACGTGGGCTCGTCGGCAAATCCCGGCTATCGCGACTTCGCGGTGGCCGCGGAGATGGTGCGCGGTCGGCGCGTGCACGAGCGGATCTCCTTTGACGTCAACCCGACCTCGCGCCAGATCCTCGCCAACCTGGTGCGCGACGGCCACCTCGGCTCCCTCGTCCTGGCGGGCGCGCGCATCCATCAGGCGGGGTGCAACGGTTGCATTGGCATGGGCCAGGCGCCGGCCACCGGCAAGCTCAGCCTGCGCACAGTGCCGCGAAACTTTCCCGGCCGCTCGGGCACCAAGGGCGACCGGGTGTGCCTGGTGTCGCCAGAGACTGCCACCGCCTCGGCGCTCACCGGCGTGGTCACCGACCCTCGGCAGCTCGGCATCCCCTACCCGCACATCGAGGAGCCCAGCGATCCCATCCTGGTAACAGAGCTGTTCGTGCCGCCGCTGCCGCCGCAGGAGGCCCGCGAGGTGCAGCTCGAGAAGGGACCCAACATCGCCTCGCTGCCCGAGCTCGAGCCGTTGCCGGAGCTGCTGGAGCTGCCGGTGCTGCTTGTGGTCGGCGACGACGTCTCCACCGACGAGATCATGCCCGCCGGCGCCCGCGTTCTCCCCTTCCGCAGCAACATCGCCAAGCTCGCCGAGTTCTGCTTCGAGCGCATCGACGAGAGCTACGCCCGGCGGGCACAGGCCGTCCGCGAGCGCGGCGGCCACTCGGTCGTCGGCGGTGCCAACTACGGTCAGGGGTCGAGCCGTGAACACGCGGCGCTGGCGCCGCGCGTTCTCGGGCTGCGGCTCGTGCTGGCCAAGAGCTTCGCCCGCATCCACTGGCAGAATCTCGCCAACTTTGGCGTCCTCGCCCTCACCTTCGCTGCGGGTAGCGATTACGATCGCCTCGCCGCCGGCGACGTGCTGGTCGTCGAGGGCGTTCGCGCTGCGCTAGCCGTGGGGCACGAGCTGGTGGTCGTCAACTCCACGCAGGGTTACACTTTCAGTGTTTCCCACGCGCTGTCGCCGCGACAAGTGGAGATGGTGCTGGCGGGTAGCGTGCTCACCCTCTACCGCCAGGCGCGGACTCCCGCCCGGCCGACCCCCCCGGCGGGCGCCGGTGTGGCGACCGGGAGGCCGTGAGCGCGCGAGGCGTGTGGGAGCCTGGTGAGAGGGCCAGGCGCCGGGTGGAGCTGCGACGCGGCCGTGGAGACTGCGGCAAGGAGCTCGAGCCGGCGCGACGGAGCGTGGCACTCGGTTTGCTGCCGAGTCGGGGTCATGCCCCTCACCCTCTCTTCACCGAGCTTCGCGCCGGGAGCGGAGATTCCAGCAGCATTCACCTGCGAGGGCGCCGACGTGTCGCCCGAGCTTCGCTGGTCGGATGTGCCGGCGGAGGCGGTTGCTCTGGCTCTCGTCGTCGACGACCCGGACGCCCCGGATCCCGCTGCGCCTCAGCGTACCTGGGTGCATTGGGTGGTCTACGACATCCCGCCCACCGCTCCGGGGCTACGCGAGGATGCGGCACGTCATGGACTGCCCAGCGGCGCGCGCGAGGGCACCAACGACTGGGGCCGCTCCGGCTACGGCGGTCCATGTCCGCCGGTGGGGCGCCATCGTTACTTCCACAAGCTCTACGCCCTCGACCGCCAGCTCGGTGAGCGCGGCGCGCTGAGCAAGGCGCAGCTCGAGCAGGCGATGATGGGACATGTGCTGAGCACTGCCGAGCTCATCGGCACCTATCAGAAGCAGGGACGCTGAGCCCTGGGCGGCCCGCAGCCCAGTCGGCGGCAGACGGCGGCGCGCCGCCGGCTTCGCTAGGATCCGCCCAGCACCGTGGACCTCGTCGACATCTTCGTGCGGCTCGGTATCGCCCTCGGGCTCGGCCTGCTGGTGGGGTTGCAGCGCGAGCGCGCCGCCGGCGGCATCGCCGGCTTCCGCACCTTCCCGCTGGTCACCCTCAGCGGCGCCCTCTGCGCCGAGCTCAGCCTCGGCTTCGGCGGCTGGGTGCTGGCCGCCGGTTTCCTCGCCCTCGCCGCGCTGGTGGTGGTAGGCAACATGGCGAGCATCTCGGCCGGCGATCCCTCACCTGGCATTACCACCGAGGTGGCGGTGCTGCTGATGTTCGCCGTCGGCGCCTTCCTCTTCGTCGGCCCGCCGCAGGTGGCGGTGGCGGTGGCGGCGGCGACCGCCGTCCTGCTGCAGCTCAAGCAGGAGCTGCACGGCTTCGCTGCCCGCCTCGGCGAGGAGGACGTGCGGGCGGTCATGCAGTTCGCAGTGGTGACGCTGATCGTGCTGCCGATCCTGCCCAACCGCGCCTACGGCCCCTACCACGTGCTCAACCCGCGGCAGATCTGGTGGATGGTGGTGCTCATCGTCGCCCTCTCGCTGGCCGCCTACGTGGGCTACAAGCTGCTGGGTACGCGCGGCGGGACGTGGCTGGCCGGCATCCTCGGCGGTCTGGTGTCGAGCACCGCCACCACGGTCGCCTACGCGCGCCGGGTGAGTGCAGGCGATGCCGGCGTCGGCGTGGCGGCGCAGGTGATCCTCACCGCCTCGGCGATCGTCTACCTGCGGGTGCTGGTGATGATCGGCGTCGTGGCGGCGCCGCTGCTGGCGCGGGCGGCGCTGCCGCTGCTGCTGATGATGGCGACGCTCGGGCTGTTCGCGCTACGCGGCGGCGACCGCCAGGGCGTCGAGCAGGAGCCGACGCCGCACAGCAATCCGACGGAGCTGCGGACGGCGCTCGTCTTCGGCGCCGTCTTCGCCCTCGTGCTGCTCGCCGTCGCCTGGGCGAAGCAGCGGCTCACCAGCGGCGGGTTGTTCGCCGTCGCCGGCCTCTCGGGGCTGGTGGACCTCGACGCCCTGACCCTGTCGACCGCTCAGCTCGCGCGCCGCGGCGGCCTGCCCGGCGACCTGGTCTGGCGGCTGGTGGTCTGCGGCTCGCTCGCCAACCTGCTGTTCAAGGCGGTGGTGGTGGGGCTGTGGGGCAATGCCGCGCTGCTGCGTCGCATCGCCCTGGCGTGGGCGGTGGCCTTGCTGGTGGGCGCGGCGCTGGTGGTCGCGGCGCCCGGGCCGCAGGCGCTGCTGCGCGTCTTCGGCTGAAGGCCCAGGTGAGAGCGCGGATGAGGGCGCAAGTGACGGCGCGGTGACAGCGCCGGAAGGCATAGGACAACCCCTCAGGAACCGACGCAGCCGCACGTCGCAGTGCCATAATCCACGCACAGCCCTGGAGCTCGCCGATGACCGACCTCGCCGCCGCCGCCAACGACGCGCTTGCCGCCGCTTCGCCCGCCCTCTACGAGCTGGTGTCGCCGCTCGGCCGGCGTGCCTACTTCCCCCCCGACATTCCCTACCAGGCCGCCCAGGCTCGCGGCAAGACCTATAACGCCACCATCGGCCAGATCACCGACGGCTATGGGCAGGCGGTGCCGGTGGCGGCGCTCGCCGCCGGCCTCGCCGCCATGCCGGCGGGGGCCCGCAATCGCGCGTTGCTGTACTCGCCCGTGGAGGGAATCGCCGAGGTGCGCCGCGCCTGGCGCGCCTGGCAGCGGCGCGAGGTGCCCGACGACCTGCCGTCGAGCCTGCCGCTGGTGACGGCAGGCCTCACCCACGGGCTGGCGCTCGCCGCCGACCTCTTCGCCGGCGAGGGGCGGGCGGTGGCGGTGGCGGCGCCGTTCTGGGGCAACTACCGGCAGACCTTCGCGTTGCGTCACGGCGCGCGGATGCTCGCCGCGCCGGCCTATCGCGATGGCCGCTTCGCCGCCAACGCCTGGAGCGAGGCCCTGGCCGACGTGCCGGTGGGCGAGCCGGCGGTGGCGATCCTCAACCTGCCCAGCAACCCTGGCGGTTACAGCCCCACCGTGCGCGAGCGCGAGACGATGGTGGCCGGCCTGTTCACCGAGGCCGACCGCCGTCCGCTGCTGGTGATCTGCGACGACGCCTACACCGGTCTCGTCTTCGAGGACGACGTGCCGCGCTCCTCGCCGTTCTGGGACCTCGTCGGGCTGCATCCCAACCTGGTGCCGGTCAAGGTCGACGGCGCCACCAAGGAGTACTCCTTCTTCGGCGGCCGCGTCGGCTTCCTCACCTTCGCCTGCGAGCCCGGCTCCGACCTCGCCACGGCGCTGGAGAGCAAGGTCAAGGGGCTGCTGCGGGCGGTGATGGGCTCGCCCATCGCCACCAGCCAGATGCTGCTACTGGCGGCCCTCGAGGCGCCCGACGCCGAGGCCCAGGTGGAGGGCGTGCGGCTGCTGCTCGCCGAGCGTTACCGCGCGCTGCAGCTCGCCCTGTCGAAGGTCGACTCGCGGATCCTGCAGCCGCAGCCGTTCAACTCCGGCTGCTTCGCCCTCGTCGAGCTGCCGGAGGCGCTGGGCGTCACCGCCGAGGAGGTGCGCCAGCACCTGCTCGACCACTACGACACCGGCGTGGTGGCGGTGGGCCAGCGCTACCTGCGCGTCGCCTTCTGCTCGGTGGCGGCAGCGGCGATCCCCGAGCTGGTGGGACGGATGGAGCGCGGCGTCGCCGAGCGGGCCGCCGAGCGGGTGCGCGGAGGCAGCGGATGAGCTCGAAGCCTCGGCGGCCTTCCGGCAGCGACGGCGAGCAGAAAGTCATGACGCCCTCGGCGCCGGCGATGCCGCCGACGCAGGCCGATCGCCCCGGCATCACGTCGCAGGCCACACCGCCACCCAGCGCGGATGGCGGCATCCTGCACGTCGGCGCCATCATCGCCGAGCGCTACGAGCTGGTGCGCTTCATCGCCCAGGGCGGCATGGGCGAGGTCTACGAGGCCTTCGACCGCGACCTCGGCGCGCCGGTGGCGCTCAAGTTCCTCACCACCGCCCTGGCCGCCGACCCCATGGCGCTCGAGCGGTTCAAGCGCGAGGTGCAGCTCGCGCGCAGCGTGCGCCATCCCAACGTCTGCCGCCTCTTCGACCTCGGGCGCCACCGTCTCGCCGACGGACGCGACCTGCCCTTCCTGTCGCTGGAGTACCTGCCGGGCGAGAGCCTGTCGCGGCACTTGCGCCGCGAGGGTCCGCTGTCGCTGCCGCTGGCCGGCCGGCTGGCGCGCGACATCGGCGCCGCGCTCGCGGCCGCGCACTCCGAAGGGGTGGTGCACCGCGACCTCAAGCCCAGCAACGTCCTGCTGGTGCCCACCGGCCCCGGCGACGAGGCCCTGCGCGCGGTGGTGACGGACTTCGGGGTGGCGCGGCGGATCGGCGCGCCGCCCCAGGAGCCGCACCAGCCGGGATCGTCGTCGGAGACGCTCACCACCGCCGGCACGCTGGTGGGCACCCTCGCCTACATGGCGCCCGAGCAGCTGCAGGGCAAAGACACGACGCGGCGCACCGACGTCTATGCCTTCGGCGTCGTCCTCTACGAGATGGTGACGGCACACCAGCCGCACCCGTCCGACGGCACGCTCACCGGTGCCCTGTCGCGCTTCACCGACGCGCCGCCGCCGCCGCGACGGTTGCGCGCCGACCTGCCGGCGCGCTGGGAGCAGGTCATCCTGCGCTGCCTGCAGGTGCGCCCCGAGGATCGCTTCGCCGACGCCGGGGCGGTGGTCGCCGCCCTGCACCGCCGCGACCGGCGGCCGCTGATGGCGGCGGCGCTGCTGCTGCTCGCCGTGGCGGCGGCGCTCGGCGTGCGGCTGTGGCTGGCGCGGCCGCCGCCGGCGGCGGCAGAACGAGCGCCGGTCGCCTCCGCCGCGACTACCGGCGGGCCGCAGCTCACGCCGGTGCAGGTGACGACCGATCCCGGCATCGAGCTCGATCCCGCCTTCTCGCCCGACGGCAACGTGCTCGCCTATGCCGCCGACCGCACCGGCAGCTTCGAGATCTACCTGCGCCAGCTCACCGCCGGCGGCGCCGAGCTGCAGCTCACCAGGGACGGCGAGCGCAACTTCCAGCCGGCCTGGTCGGCCGACGGGGCGCGGCTCGCTTACCACTCCGACGGCCGGCATGGCATCTGGCTGGTGCCGGCCCTCGGCGGCACGCCGCGGCGGCTGACCGACTTCGGTGCCCGTCCGGCATGGTCGCCCGACGGCCGGCAGATCGTCTTCCAGTCCGACGCCGCACCCCACCTTCCCAACGCCATCGCCGCCATGCCGCCGTCGACGCTGTGGATCGTCGAGCCCGACGGCGGCAGCCCGCGCCAGCTCACGCGCCAGGACACGCCGCCCGGCGGCCACGGCGCGCCCAGTTGGTCGCCCGACGGCAGGCGCGTCGTCTTCACCGCCTCCGACCGTCTCGACTCGCACGGCTGGGTGCTGACGCTGGCAACCAGCAAGCTGATGCCCCTCACCCACCAGGGAGGCAGCATCTTCTACCCGGCGTTCAGCGCCGACGGCGGCACCGTGCTCTATTCGTCCACCTCGAGTGGCGTCATCGGCACGATGGGCGACCAGACCTATCCGCTGTGGGCCGTCTCGCTGCCGGCGGACGAGGGTGAGCAACCCGGCACGCCCCGCGCGGTAGCCGCCCTCGGGCTCGCCAGCATGCGCCAGCTCGCCGTGCCGCCGCACGGCGGCAAGCTCGCCTACAGCGCCGTCGTCAGCACCACCGACCTCGTGGCGTTGCCCCTGGTGGCGAGCAGCGGCCTGCCGGCGGGCCCGCCACGTCAGCTCGGCGGCAGTGGCGGTCGCGAGAGCCGCCCGGCGTTCTCCCCCGACGGCGAGCTGCTCGCCTTCGAGCGCTGGCGGGCGGGCACCCAGAGCGACCTGTGGACGATCGACCGCCACGGCGGCCACCCGACGCAGCTCACCGTCGACCCGGCGTTCGACAGCCAGGCCAACTGGCTGCCGGGTGGGCAATCACTGCTCTTCCTCTCCGGCCGCGAGGGCGGCAAGGGCCTGTGGCGCATCGACGCCGCTGGCGGTCCGCAGCTGCGAGTGGGAACCTTCAGCGAGCAGCCCGACTGGGTGCGGGTGTCGCCCGAGGGCGGCCGCCTCGCCTACCACCGGCGGCGTGGCGGCACCACCAACGTCTGGGTGCGCGATCTGACGAGCGCTGCCGAGCGGCAGCTCACCGACGACCAAGAGTTCCTCGGCTTCCCGCTGTGGACGCCCGACGGCAAGACGCTGATCGGCGAGCGCAACCGCGGCGAGAGCACCTACGTGGTCTCGCTGCCGGCCGGCGGGGGAGCGGTCGAGCAGCTCACCGCCACGCGCGGCCAGGCCTGGCCCTACAGCGTCTCGCCCGACGGCGACAAGGTGGCCTTCGCCGGCTTCCGCGACGGGGTGTGGAACGTCTGGTGGGTGTCGCGCCGCACCCGCGAGGAGCACCAGCTCACGCATTTCAGCGACACCAACAGCTACGTGCGCTACCCGGCCTGGTCGCCGCGCGGCGACCAGCTGGTCTTCGTGCAGAGCCGCACCAGCGGGGACCTCTGGCTGCTGCCGGGCTTCCAGTAGCGAGATCCGGCGCGACGGGGCTGGCTACCGGCGAGGCGTAAGAGGTGATGGCCGGTGTTTTGGTGAAGGAGCGCTGGCAGGGCACGCCTCCACCGGGACGGCGGGGGAGTCTCGAGGAGGCTCTCCGTCGGTGAGAGAGCGCCGGCAGGGCACGCCTCCGCCGGGGACCGGCGCCGGCCATGTGGTCACGGGAGGTGCTCGCCCGCAGGTCGCCACGCGCCGCTGGCCGCGAGCTCGAACGACCGTCGCGCGACCGGCGGTCTCTTTGCCGGCGCCTGCGCTCGGCGAGGGCCCGGCGCGTCCGTGCTCACACAACGTTCGAGAAGGCCTCGCCTCGAGCTCCCCGGCAGAGGCGTGCCCTGCCGGCGCTCACGCAACGACCGTGAGCCCTCGATGGCGGGCGACGGAGCGTAGCGGTCTGCCTGAACGCGACCCTCGGTGTTTCTGGTGTAGGGGCGGGGCTTGTCCCCGCCCGTCTTCGTGTCGCGACGTTGGTCGCGTGGCGCGCCCAGCGCGGCTGCGGTGCTACAGCAGCCCCTTGACGTAGCCGCCGTCGACCGTGACCGCTTGCCCGGTCAGATAGGACGCCGCCGGCGAGCAGAGGAAGGCCACCACCTCGGCGACCTCGTGCGGCTCGGCGAGGCGCCCCATCGGCACCGCCGCGGCCCACTCGGCGAGGATCTCCTCGGCCTTCTTGCCGCTGCGTAGCGACGCGGCCTGGGCGAGCTCCTCTTGGCGGTCGGTACGCGTGTAGCCGGGGAGCACGGTGTTGACGGTGATGCCGTCGCGCGCCACCTCGGCGGAGAGCGTCTTGAGGTAGCCCACCACCGCCGGGCGCAGCGAGTTGGAGAGCGCCAGGTTGGGGATCGGTTGCCGCGCCGACACCGAGTTCAGGGCGACAATGCGCCCCCAGCCGCGTTGCCGCATGCCGGGTACCACCAGCGAGCAGAGCCGCGGCACGAAGAGCAGGCAGAGGGCGATGGCATCGTGCCAATCGGCATCCTCGAGGTCGACGGCGCGCTTGGCCGGCGGGCCGCCGCCGTTGGCGATCAGGATGTCCACCGGCCCCATCGTTCCCTCGGCCTGCTGCACCAGTCGCTTGAGAGATTCCGCCGAGCGCACGTCGACGACGCAAGCCTCGACCTGCGCCCCGTCCTCCGCCAGCTCGTTGCGCGCCCGCTCGAGCTTGGCGCCGCCGCGACTGGCGATCACCAGCTTGGCGCCGCGGTGGGCGAGCGCCCGCGCGGTGGCGAAGCCCATGCCGCTGCTGGCGCCGGTGAGCAGCGCCACCTTGCCTTCCACACTCCACTTGCTCATGTCGTCCCTTCCCTCGTCGCCGCCGTCTCGCGCGTCTCAGCCGATGCGGTTCCCCTCCTCGTCGTACACGTAGACGCCCTTGCCGGTCTTGCGCCCCAGGCGGCCGGCCTTGACGTATTGCGCGAGGAGGTTGCTCGGGCGGTAGGTCTCGCCGAGCGTCTGGTGCAGGTACTGGAGGATGGAGAGCCGCACGTCGAGGCCGACGAGGTCGACCATCTCGAAGGGGCCCATGGGGTGGTTGAGGCCGAGCTTGAGCGCCTTGTCGATGTCCTCGGCCGAGGCGACGCCGGTCTCCAGCATGCGGAAGGCTTCGTTGCCGATCATGGCGTTGATGCGCGAGGTGACGAAGCCGGGGGCCTCGCGGATCACCACCACTTCCTTGCCCATGCGCGCCGCCACCTCGCCGAGGGCGGCGAGCGTCGCCTCGCTGGTCTCCAGGCCGCGCACCAGCTCGACCAGCTTCATGACATGCACCGGGTTGAAGAAGTGCATGCCGGCGAAGCGGTCGGCGCGGTCGGTGCTGCCGGCGATCTCGGTGATCGACAGGCCGGAGGTGTTGGAGGCGAAGAGGGCGTCGGGCGGGCAGCTCCTGGCCACCACGTCGAAGGTCTCGACCTTGAGCTCCAGGCGCTCGGGGACCGCCTCGACGACGAGGTCGGCGGCCGCCACGGCGGGGGCGATCTCGGCGTGGAGCTGCAGGCGTCCAAGGGTGGCAGCGGCGGCGGCCTGCTCGACCTTGCCCAGCTTGACGCCCTTCTCCAGGTTGCGCTCGATCGCCTGGCGCGCCTTGTCGAGGGCGGTCGCCGAGACGTCGAAGAGGTGCGTGGCGTAGCCGCCCTGCGCTGCCACGTGGGCGATCCCCCTGCCCATGGTGCCGGCACCGAGCACCGCCACCGTCGCGATGGTCTTCATCCGCGTGGAACCCTCCTCAGCGCCGACGTCAGGACACCGGGATGGGATGCATGCCGGTCGACTTCTCGGCCAGCGTGCGCAGCTCGTCGGCGATGGCGAGCGTGTTGCGCGCCGACGCCGCCGCCAGCTCCTGCAGCTCGGCGGTGGTGCACAGCTTCTCGAGGATGCCGCGCGCGAGCTGGTGGTGCTTGACCTCTTCGGGCTGGATGGTGTCGCGGTAGAGACGCGCCGTCTCGGCGTCTCCCGCGGCGTCGCAGAGGGCGAGGAACTGCTCGTTGCGGACCTTGGCGATGGCCTCGCGGGCGAAGGGGCCGGCGGCGATGCGCTCGACGGTGGAGCGCAGCGGGCGCAGGTAGTGGTAGAGCGGGCTATAGCCGTCCGCCAGCGGCTCGAAGCCGGCCAGGCTCTCGCCCAGCTCTTCGAGCCGCCGGCAGATGAGGGCGTAGTGCTTCATCTCGTCGCCGCACTGCTCGGCGAGCAGCAGCTTGGCCTCGATCTCGGGAGTGGTGGTCATCCAGACGGCGGCCAGCTCGCTCGCCTCGAGCTCGCTCTTGAGGGCGAGGCGCAGCAGCGTCACCACCTCCACCCGTCCCTCCGACTCCGCCTCCAACGCCTCTTGCTCACCGAGGCGGGCAAACAACGCCTCCATCTCGGCCACCAGGCCGGCGACGAACTCCTTGGCCTCCATCAGGGCGATTCTACGCCGCGGTGGCGGCGCCCGCCGGGGGGTGGATGGGTGGCTGCCTGGTGGGGATATGCTGGCAGTACCTTGTGCCACGCAAGCGGCTCGCGGCGAAGGGGCGAGGGCCGGTGGGCGCTGGCGGCCGGCATGGCGCTGGCGCTGCTCGCGGCGCCCGCCACGGCGGCGACCAGCGCTGGCGGCGGCTTCGAACGCGGCAGCGAGGCGCCGGCGACAGGAGCGCCCACCATCCCCGAGGCGCTGCTCAACAGCCTGCTGCTGCTCTCCGACGACGCCTGCGAGGTGCGCTACGTGCCCGGCAGCCTCGACCGCGCCGCCCACGTCGAACCCTGGCTGCGCGAGCTCGCCACTGGCGCCGCCAAGCGCACCCGCGTGGCGGCGCCGCTGGTGGCGCTGGTGCTGCCTCGCGACGAATGGCAGCAGGCGCGGCTGCCCTGCGCCTACGGCGTTCCGTGCGCGGCCGGCGATCGGGTGTTGGCGCTGCCCGCCGCCGGCGACTCCGGGACAGTGGCGCTCTGGCGGGGGATCCTCGGCGCACTGCCGGCGCTCGAGGGTCAGCCCCTGATGGGCACCGCCGAGGAAGCTTCGAGCCTGGTGCCCGCCGACGCCTACGGCAGCTTCCTCGCCAGCCGCGACCTCGTGCGGGCGGCCGGCTTCGCCGCCGACGAGCCCTGGGTGACCGACCTGCTGGCGCACGCCGTGGCCCTCGATGCCGCCCGGCAGTCGCGCTCGGGCCGCGGCGAGGCGCTGGCCGCCTTCTGGGAGGTGGTCCGGGGGCAAGGGCCGCCGGCGTCGCGGCCCGGCGCGCCGTTGCTGCTCGCCGGCGAGCTCTTCCGGCAGGCGCGCATCTTCCTCGCCGCGCAGGCCCTGCTGGGCAGCGACGGACGGTTGCCGGCGAAGGTGCTGCGCAAGATGCAGGAGAAGGGGAGCGGTGTGCTGCGCGCCGCCGACGTGCGGGCCAGCTGGCCGGAGGCGATGTCCAACGTGCCGGTTCCCGATCCGATGTAGGGGGCAGCTTGCCTGCCCCCGCCCCACCTGCCACGCTCGAGCTGCGCGACGGCGTCGCCTGGCTCACCTTCGACGCTCCCGGCAAGCGCGTCAACACCCTCTCGCAGTCGCTGCTGGGCTGGTTCGACGAGCAGCTCGGCGCCCTTGTCGGTGCCGGCGCCCGCGGCCTGGTACTGCGCTCGGGCAAGCCCGACACCTTTCTCGCCGGTGCCGACATCGAGGAGCTCGAGCAGCTCTCCGACCGCGCCCAGGTGCGCGACCTGCTGCGCCGCGGCCACGAGCTGTTCGGGCGACTGGTGGCATTGGAGATACCCACCGTGGCGGCCATCCACGGCGCCTGCCTCGGCGGCGGCCTCGAGCTGGCGCTCTGCTGCGACTGGCGCGTCGCCACCGAGCACGACAAGACGAAGCTCGGCGTGCCGGAGGTGCAGCTCGGGCTCATCCCCGGCCTCGGCGGCACGCAGCGGCTGCCGCGGCTGCTCGGCGTGCCGGCGGCCCTTGACCTCATTCTCACCGGCCGGCAGCTGCCGGCCGTGCGGGCCCGCAAGATCGGTCTCGTCGACGAAACCTGCCATCCCGTCGACCTGCCGCGGGCCGTCGCCCCACTGCTCGCACGCGGCAAGCGCGGCAGCGCGCGGGCGCCGCGCAAGCTCGGCGGGCGAGTCACCGACCTGCTCGCCCGCTCGCCGCTCGGCGGCAAGCTGATCTACGACAAGGCGCGCGCCGAGACCCTGCGCAAGACCAACGGGCACTACCCGGCGCCATTGCGGGCCATCGACGTGGTCGAGAAGGGGATGCGCCTTTCCCTGCCGCAGGCGCTGCAGGTGGAGGCCGCTGCCTTCGTCGACCTGGTGGTGGGGGAGACCACCAAGAGCCTGATCGGCATCTTCTTCATGAAGAACCGGGTGGAGGGCAGGGCGGCGGAGCTGGCGAAGAAGGGGCGGCCGGTGACGCGGGTCGGCGTGCTCGGCGCCGGGCTGATGGGGGCGGGGATCACCGAGGTGCTGGCCCATCGCGAGGTGCCGGTGGTGCTCAAGGACAAGGACGTCGCCGCCCTCGCCCGCGGCATGAAGTACTGCGGTGAGCGCGAGGCGGAGCTGGTGGCGCGCCGGCGGCAGAGCGCGCTCGAGCGCAAGCAGGTGATGGCGCGCATTCACCCGACGGTCGAATACGAGCCGTTCCGCCACCTCGACTTCGTCGTCGAGGCGGTGTTCGAGGACCTCGCCACGAAGCAGCAGGTGATCCGCGAGGTGGAGGCGGTGGCGCCGCCGTCGCTGATCTTCGCCTCCAACACCTCCACCATCCCCATCGCCGAGCTGGCGCCGGCGAGCGCGCGGCCGCAGCAGGTGGTGGGGATGCACTTCTTCAGCCCGGTGCACAAGATGCCGCTGGTGGAGGTGATTCGCCACCGGCGCACCGCCGAGGAGGTGGTGGCGACGACGGTGGCGCTCGGTCGCGCCATGGGCAAGACGGTCATCGTCGTCGACGACGGCCCCGGCTTCTTCACCAGCCGCGTCCTGGGTCCCTTCCTCAACGAGGCCGTCTGGTGCCTGGTCGAGGGGGCCACCATCGAGGAGGTCGACGGCGCGCTCAAGGCGTGGGGCTGGCCGGCCGGCGGGTTGCAGCTGCTCGACGAGGTGGGCCTCGACGTCGCCTACCACGCGGGCCAGGTGTTGCTGTCGCGCCTCGGCGACCGCATCGACCCGCCGGTCGCCTTCCAGAAGATGATCGCCGACGGCCGCAAAGGGCGCAAAGCAGGCAGGGGCTTCTACCGGTATGGCGGCAAGGCGAAGGAAGCGGACGCGGCGGTCTACTCCCTGCTCGGCTGGAGCCCGAAGGCGATCCCGGGCGCGGAGATCGCCGAGCGCTGCTGGCTGCAGATGCTCAACGAGGTGGCGCGCACCATCGAGGAGGGCATCCTGCGCGACCCCGACGCCGTCGACATCGGCGTCATCTTCGGCCTCGGCTTCCCCCCCTTCCGCGGGGGCATCCTGCGCGAGGCCGACCGCGTCGGCCTCGATCAGATCGTCGCCCGCCTCGACGCCTACGCCGCGCGGCACGGCAAGCGGCTGCAGCCGGCGCCGCTGCTGCGTGACATGGCGGCGCGCGGGGAGCCGTTTCACGGGTGACCGAGCGAAGCCAGGGGTGACCAAGCGACGCGACGTCATCGTCGTCGGCGCCGGCATCTCCGGCCTCACCACCGCCTTCTACCTCGCTCGCGGCGGTCTCGCGGTGACGCTGCTGGACGCCGGCGAGCGGGTGGGCGGGGCGCTCGACACGCGCCGCGAGGGCGAGTGGTTGGTCGAGCTGGGGCCGAACACCGTCGCCGAGCGACCGGCGCTCGCCGCGCTCGTGCAGCACTGCGGTCTGGGCTCGCGGCGGCTGCAGCCGAGCCCCGCCGCCGCGCGCCGCTACGTCTGGCACCGCGGCGCGCTGCGGGCGTTGCCCGCCTCGCCCCCGCAGCTCCTCGCCTCGTCCCTGCTGTCGGTGCGTGGCAAGGTCGCCCTGCTGCGTGAGCCCTGGGTGCCACCGCGCCGCGCTGCCGACGTCGGCGGCGCCGGCGCCGACGAGTCGGTGGCCGCCTTTGCGCGTCGCCGGCTCGGTGAGGAGGCGCTCGAGGTCTTCCTTGCTCCCTTCGTCGCCGGCATCTACGCCGGCGATCCCGAGCGGCTGTCGATGCGCTGGACGCTGCCGCGACTGGCGGCGCTCGAGCAGCAGCACGGCAGCTTGCTGCGGGGGGCGCGCGCCTCGCGCCGGCAGGGCGCGGTGGCCTTCCGCCATCCCATCGTCACCTTCGACGATGGGCTCGCCACGCTCGCCGAGCGGCTCGCCTCGTTCGTCCCCGACCTGCGGCGCGGCAGCCGCGCCGACGCGGTGCGCCGCGACGGCGACGGCTTCGTCGTCGACACCGCGGCGGGACCGCTGGCGGCGCCGCGGGTGGTGCTGGCGGTGCCCGCTCCGCAGGCCGCCTGCCTGCTCTTCCCGGCGAGCGACGGGCTCAGCGCCCCGCTCGCCGAGCTGCCCTACGCCCCGCTCGCCGTGCTCGCCTGCGGCTTCCGTCGCCAGCAGGTGGCGCACCGGCTCGACGGCTTCGGCTTCCTCGCCGCGCCCTCCTCCGGCCTGCGCCTGCTGGGCTGTCTCTTCACCTCCAGCGTCTTCCCCCACCGCGCGCCGGCGGGGCACGTGCTGCTCACCACCTTTCTCGGCGGCCGGCAGGCGCCCGAGCTGCTCGAGCAGAACGACGAGTCCCTCATCGCCATCGCCCGCGAAGACCTCGAGCGCACCCTCGGCGCGCGCGGCGAGCCGGTGCTCACCGTGCTGCGCCGCTGGCCGCGCGCCCTGCCACAGCTCGAGCTCGGGCACGAACGCTTCGTCGCGCTCGCCGCCGGCCTGGAGAGCGCCATGCCGGGCCTGCGCCTGGTCGGCAACTGGTTGGAGGGAACGGGCGTCGCCGACTGTGTGGCGCGCGCCGCGGCGGTGGCGGAAGCGATGCTCGCCAGCCGCGCCGACTTCGCTGTCGCTGCCGCGGCCTCAGCGGCCGCCGCCGCCGACGATCAGCTCGACGGGTGAGGAGAGGTCGGGGGCCATCGAGGCGTCGATGAGGAATCGCTGGCCGTCGGGCGAGGCCACGTACGGCGAAGCTCCCTTGAGGATGGAGCGCCGGATGCGGGTGACGAAGAGCAGCTTTGGCGCGCCGGCGTTGAAAGCTCCCGCCTGCACGGCAACCGGCACCGCCATCAGGCGAAGATCGGGCGCCAGGTAGTAGAGCTCGCGCCCGTCGCGCCGCCACTGCGGCAGGTGGCCGCCGGCGTTGGAGACCTGCCACTTGGCGGCCGACGGCGGCACCGTCTGCACGTAGACCTCGCTGCGCCCCGACTCGTCCGAGACGTAGGCGAAGTAGTGGCCGTCGGGCGAGAAGCGCGGTTGCATCTCGTCGGCGTCGGTGGCCACCAGGACGACCGGCTTGCGGGTGGGCAGGGTGAGCATCAGGATGTCCCCCTGAGTGCGCGTCGCCTGGCGGCTGAAGGCCAGCAAGCGGCCGTCGCGCGACCAGTCCTCGGGGAAGTCCCACAGCGGCGAGTCGAGCAGCAGCGTCTCGCCGCCGGAGCCGTCGGCCGCCTTCTCGAACAGGTTGTAGCGTCCGTTGCGGTCGGAGGCGAAGGCGATGTGGCGGCCGTCGGGGCTCCACACCGGGAAGATGTCGTTCCAACGGTTGAAGGTCAGGCGCGAGGCGCCGCCGGCGGCGAGGTCGAGGAGCCACAGGCCCCCCACGGTCGAGCTCGGCTCGGTGACGCTGCGCACCAGCCGCCGCCCGTCGGGCGAGAGGGCGATGACGCTGCCGATGCCGGGGTCGCCCAGGGTCCCCATCTCGTGCCCCTCGCGATCGAACCAGAACAGCCGCGAGAGCTCGCTGCCCCCCTTGCGGTAGGCGACGGTCCCGCCGGCGGCGGCGGAGAAGGCGCGCAGGCCGTCGAGATCGGGATCGCGCCAGATCCCCTCGGCCACCGGCTGCGGCTCGCCGGCGAGCGCCAGCCGGTCGGCATCGAAGCGCTGCGCCAGCAGCGTCGCCCCGCGGGCGAAGAACAGCATCCCTGGCGGCGCATAGACGGCGGCGGAATCGGCGGCCAGCAGACGGCGGGCGCGACCGTCGGCCAGCGACGCCGCCTGCAGGGTCAACCGCTCGCGCTCGCCGGAGAGCGCCAGGTAGACGACGTGCTCGTCGTCCGGCAGGCAGATCGGCCAGCGATGCGACGACTCGCCGCGCCGGGGATCGAGACGGGTGACCTGGGTGATCGGCCCGCCGTCGGCCGGCAGCCGGTAGAGCCCGTCGCCGGCATTGGGCGCGAAGACGATGACGCCCTCCTTCGTCCAGCAGCCGCCGCGGGCATCGGAGATGTCGGCGAGGGCGCGCGGCGGTCCGCCGTTGAGCTCCACCCGCTGCAGCCGCTGGCGGGCGAAGAAGCCGATCGAGCGGCCGTCGGGAGACCAGAAGGGCAGCCAGGCGTCGTCGGTGCCGGCAAGCTCTCGCGCCTCGCTCTCCGCCAGCGATCGCACCCACAGGCGCGAGACGCCGTCTTCGCCGTAGCCGACAAAGGCGACGCTGCCGCCGTCGGGGGAGAGCGCCAGGGGGCCGTTGCCGATGATGCCGGGCGGGGCCATCAGGGTGGCGTGCAGGGAGCGCGCCGCGGGCTCGCCGGCCGTCCGCCGTCCCAGCGCCAGCAGCGACAGGAGCAACAGCGCCACCAGCGTGCCCCAGGCCACCCGTTCGCGCCAGCGCCGCGCCGGCGCCGCGGCGCCGGCGCTCGCCGTGCCGCCGGCGGCGATCTCCTCGAGCTCCAGCCGCAGGTCGTGGGCCGACTGCCAGCGCTCGTCGGGGTCCTTCGCCAGGCAGAGCCGCACCAGGCGATCGAGGGCGGGCGGCGTCAGCGGCTGCACGGCGCCGATCGGCGGCGGCTGCCGCTCGAGGATGGCGGCGATGAGGCTCGCCTGGCTGGCGCCGTCGAAGGCGCGCTTGCCGGTCGCCATCTCGTAGAGCACGGCACCGAAGGCGAAGAGGTCGCTGCGGGCATCGACGCCGCGCCCCTCGAGCTGCTCGGGCGCCATGTAGTGCATGGTGCCGACCAGCACGCCGGCGCCGGTGAGCGGCGTGTGTGTCGGCAGTCCCGCCGGCGTCGTCAGCTGCACCATCTGGGCGCTGCCCGGCAGCGGCTTGGCGATGCCGAAGTCGAGCAGCTTGGCGCTGGTCTTGGTACCCGCCTTGGTGAGCATGATGTTGGCGGGCTTGAGGTCGCGGTGGACGATGCCCTGGCGGTGGGCGCGGCCGAGGGCGGCGGCGATGTCGACAGCGACGCGCAGCAGCTGGTCGAGAGGCAGCGGGCCGCGGTCGAGCCGGCGGTCGAGAGTCTCCCCCTCGAGGTGCTCCATCACCAGGTATTCGACGCCGTCCTGGTTGCCGACGTCGAACAGCGAGCAGATGTTGGGGTGGTTGAGTGAGGAGATCGCCCGCGCCTCGCGCTCCAGGCGGGCGCGTCGCTCGCCATCGGCGGCAAAGGCCGGCGGCAGCACCTTGACGGCGACGGTGCGATCGAGCCGCACGTCGCGGGCCCGGTACACCTCGCCCATGCCGCCGGCGCCTAGCAGCGCGACGAGCTCGTAGGGTCCGAGTCGGGTCCCGGTCGGCAAAGTCATGGTGGGGCTGCGCAGAGTCTACAGCCCGCCGCCGCCGCGTCCCAACCCGGCGGCTGCAGGATGTTGCAAACCGGCCGTGGACAGCGCCGCGCCCGTCCTGCTAGGGTGTGCCCACAGCAGCGAACTGTATGGGAGCGCCCGCCGGGTGGCCGTCGCCGGTGACGGTCGCGCTGCATGCGCAAGACGATCCTCATCCTGGAACGCGACGGCTGGCTCCGCGGGATTCTGCAGGAGAGCCTGGTCTCGCTCAACTCCGACGTGTGGGTGGTGGCGGCCGCCGAGCCTGACGCCGCCTGTCGCCTCGTCGACGAAGCGCAGGTCGACCTCGTCGTCCTCGACCTCGGCGCCGACCACCTCGAGGGCTTCGTCGTCGCCGCCCGCCTGCTGCGGGCGCTGCCAGAGGTGCCGCTGATCATCCTCACCCGCGACGGCGCGCCGCAGCTGTCGAGCGAGCTCGAGGAGCGGCACTTGCGCGCGCTGCGCAAGCCGGTCGACGCCGGGCGCTTGCGCGAGCACCTGCTGGCGATGCTCGGGCGCTCGCCGCGCGGGCGGCTGACGGGGATCTCGGCGGCCGGCATCCTGCAGCTGCTCAGCCTCGAGGCGCGCTCCGGCGTGCTCATCCTCAATACCGCGGCGGGTACCGGCCGGCTGGTGATCCACGAGGGCCAGCTGGTGGATGCCGAGGCGCGCGGCGCGCGCGGCGAGGAGGCAGTGTTCCGCATCGCCGACGCGCTCTCGCGGCCGGAGACGGAGCTCGTCTTCGAGGACCTCGTGGGGCCGTTCGAGCGCACCATCCACCGGCACCTCGAGGGCGTGCTGCTGGAGGCGGCGCGGCGACGCGACGAGCTGGAGCGCGAAAGGGCGGGCGGCGGGGCGACCGCCGGGCCGGCGAGCTGAGTCGTGGGCGCGCGCACGGGGGCGGTGACCGACCGGCTGCGGGCGCTCGAGCGCGTCTACGCGCACGAGCTCTGGCAACGCCTGCTCGCCATCGACGAGGCAATCGAGCGCCGCGAGCGGGGCGAGCCGCAACCCGGCGACGGCGGGGACCTGCTGACCGTCGTCGCCGGTGTGGCGGCGAGCGCCGTCGCCTTCGGGCTCGGCGAGGTGAGCCGCGCCGCCGACGTCCTGGCGGATTCGCTGGCGGCGGACCGCGACGCCAGCGCGCGGCTGCCGCTGCGCGATGGGATCGCCGGCCTGCGCCTGGCGGTGGCGCAGAGCGAGCTGGCCGACTCGCTGCCCGCCCTCGCCTCGACGGAGCCGGCCGCGCGGCCCAAGCGGCTGCTGCTCGCCTTCGAGGAGGACCCCGAGGTCTCCGGCGAGCTGGGCTTCCAGCTCGGCTGCTTTGGCTTCCTGGTGCGGGTGGCCACCGATCCGCGCGACTTCGTCGCCTCGCTGTCGCACGCCGCGGCGGTCATCCTCGACGTCGACGTCCACGCCTCGCAGGGCAAGGTGCCGCAGGTGATCTCGGCGGTGTTGCGCTACCGCCGCGACGCCACCGAGCCGCCGCCGCTCTTGGTGCTGTCGCCGCGCGACGACCTCGAGACCCGGCTGCGGGCGGTACGCTTCGGCGCCGACGCCTTCCTGCCGCGGCCGCTCGACGTGCGCGAGCTGGTCGAGCAGCTCGACGCCCTCGTCCACCACCGCTCCGAGCGGCCCTTCCGCGTGCTGCTGGTGGACGACAACTACGCCGAGGCGCTGCCGCTGCTGCTGGCGCTGCAGACCGGTGGCCTCGACGTCGAGATCGCCACCGGGGCGATGGACGCGCTGCGCCGGCTGAGCGAGGTGGACCCCGACCTGGTGCTCGCCAACATCGACCTGCTGGGCTGCTCCGGCCCCGAGCTGGTGGCGGTGATCCGCCAGGAGCGCGCCCACGCCGACCTGCCGGTGGTGCTGCTCTCCTCGGCGGGCTCCAGTCTTCGCCAGCAGCTCGACGCCATCCGCCGCGGCGCCGACGACCTGCTGCCGGTGCCGCGCTCGCCGGAGGAGCTGCTGCTCACCGTGCGCAGCCACGCCCAGCGGCACCGGCTGGTGCGTCACTTCCGCACCTGCGACGGCCTCACCGGCCTGCTCAACTTCACCAGCGCCATGGACGCCCTGCGCCTGGCCAGCCGCCGCGCCAGCGACGAGCAGCGCTCGCTGATCCTGGCGCTGATCGACGTCGACGGCCTGGGCCGGCTCAACCGGCAGCTCGGCCACCTCATCGGCGACTCGGTGCTGCGCGGCCTCGCCGACCTGCTGCGCCAGCGCTTTCGCCGCACCGACGTGCTGGCCCGCTACGCCAACCGCTTCCTGGTGATGCTGCCCGACACCTCGATGGCCAACGCGGTGCGCATCCTCGAGGAGACGCGCATGCTGTTCGGCGAGATCCACCACCGCAATCGCGAGCGCGCCTTCTCGGTGACCTTCAGCTCGGGAGTGGCCCGCCAGCGCCCCGGGGATGCCCCGCCCGACCTCTACCAGCAGGCGCGCAGCGCGCTCGAGCGAGCACGTGCCTTCGGCGGCGACCGCCTGGAGACCGCCGACGAGTAGGTTCGGCGACGTCGACCCGCGGCCTTAGCGCTTGACCAGCTCCACGCGCCGGTTCTGCGCCCGCCCCAGCTCAGTGGCGTTGTCGGCCACCGGCCGCGTGGCGCCGAGGCCCCAGGGCGACGAGCGAGACACGGTGGCGCATGCGATTCTCCTGACGCTGGTGCGGCCGCCGATGGTAGCCGGCCGGCGGCGCTGGGCTCGGAGTTGGTGACGAAATCGGCCGTCGAGGCCCCTCGTCGCTGCGCTCCTCGGGGCTGAGCCCGCCGCGCGCACGGTCGTGCGCGCTCTGGGCTCAGGGCAATGCCGTGCGGGCGGCGTCGCCGGCGGGCGAGAGCTCGAACAGGTGGGCCGGCGGCTGGCGGGTCTCGACGGCGAGGAAGCGAATGCGCACCGGCGGGCGGCCGGTCACCAGGTCCTTGGCCACCATGACGGCGGGCACCAGTCGGGGGCCGGGCTGCCACTCGGCCAGCTCGACGAGCCGCGCCAGCTTCCCCGACGCCAGCCGGTACTCGATGCGCAGCGGTCGCCGGGTGTCGGCGCGCACCAGGTACGACACCCGCGGGTAGGGAGCTCCGGTGCCGCGCGCCCGCAGCCAGAAGGTGACCAGCTCGGTGCGGCCTGCCGGCTGGCGCTGCGCGTCCTCGAGCGTGTAGTCGCGCGAGTAGGCGAGGCCGAGGATCTCCTGCAGGCTCACCCCGGCGGCGAGCCGCTGCGCCGGGGAGAGCCGTACCGGCCGCGCGTGGGGAGCGAGGAACCAGGTGCCCGCCTGGGAATCACCCGCCGGCCGCTGCAGAAAGGCCTTGCCGCGCTGTCGCGAATCGCGGAAGCGCACCAGTGCGAAGTCGCCGTCGCGCCAGAGCTCGAACGTGGCGACGCTACCGCCGGCCAGCGGCTCGACGCGCAGCTCGCAACGGAACGCCGCCGGCATCCCCCGCTGCAGGTCGGCGGCGGCGAGCAGCGCGCGATCGCCGGCGGTGGGCGGTGTCGCCCCGCCCGGTGCGGCGAGCAGCAAGGTCGCGAGAACGACAGCGCGGCCGATCGGCGACCGGCTCGGCGACCGGCGCCAGCCGCCTCGGCACGGCGCTCGCTCACACATGGGTGAGAGCCTCCGCCACCCGCAGCCGCACCGCTCGCGCGATG